>JAPLKB010000047.1 GCA_026388275.1 Pseudomonadota bacterium | reverse complement strand
TTGGCGTACTGCCTCGAAGTTGCCGCTTGGTCTGATAAAACTTTGATTTGTCCGGGTCATTTCTCCTCCTTTTCTTTTAAGAAAAAGCAGAATAAATAATGATCCTTAGCAGTCTAACGGTCAATAAATTTTGTTACGTATTAGGTAGGTGCAAAGAGATATTAAGGTTTTTAGTAACTCACACCGCAAGGGTAGGTTTATTTTACTGGACATAATATCTTATTTTGTCTCATGTTGGAATTGAGAAAAAAACAGTAGGGTGTATTATTGAAAGACACAAACCAAAGAGATGGGAAAGTACGATTGTACGAGTATTTCAAATTACAAGGAGGGGAGGAATATGAATATAACTAAGGAGAAATTGTTGGAAAGCATCAAGGAGAAAGAGAAAGAGATAAACGAATTACTTATCGAAGCACACAAGATGGGCCTTGAAGCAACAATAACTCAAGAGGAACAAAGCATAGAAGGCAAAGGCAAGGGCAAGGGCTTTAGGACTGATCTGCTTGGTTATATAGCGCCTAAGCTTGTGATTTTGTTGTTACCAAAAAAGGAGTCGCTGAAGTAACAAGGGGGCTTCCCTTTCCATCCCTTAACATGCTAATAATATAAGCTTTATTTTTGCATTTTCATAGAGGTTTTTTTGTTCACCACATTGTTTTGCAGCTTTTATGTGGTAACTGTGGATGAAGGCAAAATCGTCATGTTGTAGATTGGTAGGTGACTTTATCAATTGCTTCTTCCTCAATCGACAGGCCGCCAGAGACTATGAAGATTTCATCGCATTTGATTATTGAATCAACGATTTTCTTCTTGAAACCCAACCAAAAATACGGGAAAATCATTTTATGGGCGTGGAACCATCGACAGATAACCACAATAAGTATCTCAGGCATATAGTAATTGCCAAGACTGTAATATTTGAAAAAACTTGGGTGAAAACATGTGTAAGGCGGGTTTTTACAGAATTATTTATGCATTTTACCATAACTTTACAGAATTATTTCTGTCTACTTAGTGGTTATGTTGACGAAAGCAATAGGAGAAGAAAATGGGGAATAGTGAATTGATCTGGCTTGATAAGCTGAACCAGAGAGCCCAACAGATCAGCGAGGAAAAGACTGCTGCCGAGAAAAGAATTAGGGAAGGATTCAAAGAAAAAGTGATCATATTCATGGATGTAGTCGGTTCAGCAGAGTTTAAAATACAATATCCCGACAATCCAGAGGTATGGATACTCAGAGTCAAACAATTCAGCGATCTGCTCGCAACTGCCATAATTCAATGTAATGGGAAAGTAGTGAAATACATTGGTGACGAAGTTATGGCCTCTTTTGATAATATAAACGATGCAAAAAATTTGGTTGCTAGAGTTTCAGAAATCGAAGAAACGCTCAAGAAAGGTACCGGCTTTGAAACAAGAATAAAGGTGACGGCTGATTTCGGCTTAGTGTACGAGTTGGACTTTGAAAACCATTCAGTACCTGATCCACAAGGGTCTCCTGTGGACAGATGTGCGAGAATAGCGAAATACACTACTGCTGGTGAAGTTCTATCAAGTGCGGCTTTCGTGGAAAAGACTCCGCAACTTAACTGGAAAAAGGTAGGTGTGGCTGAGCTTAAGGGACTTGGTAAACAAGTCATATATCAACTCGAGAAGGTGACAGTCTCCCTCGATGAAAAGATTGAAATCAAGAAAACGGATTTTGAGCGACTGAATGAGGAACTTCAAGACATAAGAACAGAGAACTCACAGTTTAAGGAAATTAACAAGCAGCTAAGGGCGCAACTTGTGTCAACAGGACAAAAGCCAGTCCCGGCGCTGGAAGATGACACCCCCGAAGATAAATGGGATCCGGTAACGCGGGCAATTGATGAGCTAAAAAAGGTAATTAATAAGGCACCAGTTTCATCAAAATACTATGCTCGATTTATCTTTTTGGATCATGCGGAAAAAGGTTTTGAAGAGTACAACAAATTTGAAGGGAAAGTATTTGATGATTTGATTGAATCAAATCTTGTGGTTTCCGAAGATGACAGACGCTACTACCTGAATGATGATCATCCTAAAAATAAACAAGTATCTAAATTATTGGCTAATATAGAACGCGAGCTTGACAAGTACCTTAGTGCAAATGAACAGGATCCTGATGATTTATTTGAATGGAAGACAACGGATCCTGAATTCTGGGAAAACTATATCGGTTACAATGTTCTTTTTACATAACCCGGCGGAGCAGCCAATCGGCCTGAAATCAGGCTTCTGCCTGACCTCTGCGTTATACACCCTTTCTTCCCGTAATCCACGATCAAAGGAAAAAGATCATATACTTGCTTCGTAGGTGACTTTCTTGATTGCACTTTCTGCTCCATTGCTCCCCAAAATTTAAGTACCGGGGCAAAGAACCGTGACCCCATTTCGCCCTCCGCATGAAGGGCATCGAGCGGGTCTCACCCATGGATAGTCCGATGCGGTAAAGCTCCTTTACATCAACGGCAGAGTATAGTATCAATTAAGAGTGTTTCTGGTGGACATTCCAAAATCAGTTCGGCATGAAGACGTCAATGAGCAGAAAGGGTAATCATTTAAAAAACAAGAGGTGAAGTTATGGCAGAGCCAGAACAAATCGTTCCAGAAAAAAAAGCAGACGGGAAAAAGGCATTGGATTTTGTTAATATCGTAAAAGCCTTAAGGGTTTTGGTAACAAAAGAAGAATTCCCTCATGACAGGATCACCAAGCTGTTAGGGATGGCTGAAAGACACGGTGATTGTTTTTGCGAAAGCTGCCAGGAAAAAAGGGGGAAGGAAAATCAGAGATTTAGTCGGTCTTTATCAAAAATAGTGCGGTTTAGGCAAGAGTATTATAAAGCCGGGCGTCATGGCGAGTTTGAGGAAATTGTTAAGATTGCCAGAAAAGGAGCAGAACTCCTCTTTTCCCTTCAGCGAGCAGGTATGGATGACACTGAATTGATAAGGGCAATAATAAAGATATATCGAAAAAAAGTAATATTTATTTGAAGCACTGCAAACGGCCTATGTGTTTAGGTCGTTTTTTTGCTGATCGCAAAGTGCTGTTCGTGAAATGTAAAAACCTCATAGAAGAATCTTTAACGAGATACGAGACATGAAATGTGAAAAGGCAGTGAATAGTGAATAGTATATAGTGTACGGTTTAATCCCGCTTTATGCGGGATATAGTTAAAAAGGCAGAAAAAATGAAAAGGTAGTGAATAGTAAAAACGGGAAGATAAAAAATGGAAGATAAAATTAAAAATTTCAAGGATTTGAAGATATGGCAAACTAGTATGGAATTAGCAAAGGTTATTTATCAAGAAACTGATTCTTTTCCTGCAAAAGAGATTTACGGAATAATAAGTCAGATGCGGAGATCTGCTGTGTCAGTACCTTCAAACATAGCCGAAGGTTTCATGAAAAGGTATAATAAGGAGTATAAACAGTTTTTGTATATAGCGCTCGGGTCATTAGCAGAGTTGGAGACTCAAGTGCTGCTTTCTGAGGAATTGGGTTTTTTGAAGAAAGATAAAAACAAAGGATATTCAAGCTGATATTAACGAAATAAATAAAATGATTACTGGATTAATAAAATGTCTTTAACTATGTCCCGCATTAAGCGGGATTAAACCGTACACTGTTCACTAACGACTATGTCCCGCATAAAGCGGGATTAAACCGTACACTGAATTTCAAAAAGGGGGATTAATATGGCAACTAAGAAGACAAGTGTAAATCCTGAGTTTCTGTACATTCCAGTAGACAAGATTGTAGTAATGGAACAGGTGAGATCGAACATTGATATTGAAACAGACTCATTCAAGTCTCTCATGCAATCGATTAAAGACAAAGGCATCTTAGAACCTCTCATTGTAACAGGGCAGGATGACGGGACATATCTACTCATCTGTGGAGAGAGGCGTCTTGTTGCAGCCCAACAACTCGGGCTTGAAACCGTACCGGTGCGAGTTATTGAAGCAGGTAATGAATTAGGGGACACTATAGCCATTCAACTTACTGAGAACCTCCAGCGTGAAGACCTAAATCCCATAGACCAGGCCAAAGGGATACTCTCTTTTATTCAGGCAAAACATCCTGAGAAGGGATATGATGTGGATGGGGTAATGAGTGAATTGGTAAATTACAATCGTTCTCCAGAATATGTATCGGAAGATTTTTCTGCCACTGTGGCAGAAATTTCTGAAATCTCCGGAAAGTCAATACGGACGCTGCATCGCACTATTTCACTTTTAAAACTTTCTCCTGAAATTCAGGCAACAATTTCGTCAGGAAATCTCCCTGTTTCACAGGGATATCTCTTTGCCGCAAACCTCGAATGTCCCAATCTTAAAAACATATTCGATGCTGTCATAAAGACACCGGTAACAAATGCTACACTTGAAAGGATGCTCACAGCATACAAAAAAGTCAAACCTGACCCGAATAATACAAAGCCCAAATCCGTTAAGAAGCAGGTTAAAGGTCTGATATCCATAAAAACAGATTTTGAGAAAGGCATTGGAACCTATATACGGGAAGATGTTGAAAAATATCTCTATGAACTGCAGGTTTTCTGTAATTTTGTGCAGCAACAGATGTTTATAACCCCGTACGGAAAGAAAAGACCGCCGCAAGTATAAAGGCAGTGAATAGTGAATAGTTAATAGTGAATAGTGTACGGTTTAATCCCGCTTTATGCGGGACATAGTAGAAAAGATAAGAGGACTTGGGAAGCGCGAAGCGGGAAGCCACGTGAAGAGCAAAAGAAACTGAAATAAAGAAAAATATGCAAGCGGCATAAGAGCTTCAGAAACTCCCGGCGCTTTTCGGCGGTCCTTCATTATTCGGTGTCGTAGACCATGTGCCGAGCTGGGGAGAGCCTGCATCGCCGCCCTGTGCAGGCGTCCAGTATCGCTTGTTGGCGAAGACGTCCGCAGCAACAAGGCCGGTATTTACGTTTAGGAGTTGGGGGTCAGGTCTTGCTTTTTGCACCGAGGGTGTTGTCCATAAACCCAACATTTAGCTTCCTGAAATGTTGGGTTTGTTATACTCTTTCGATATGCAACATTACAAACGGAATTAAGTAATTCTGTAATTCTGTAATAGGATTTTCACTTGTAAATTAACTAAAATTAAAGGAGAATTAAGAAAAGTATGTTTGCAGTTCGCGTCTTTTGAGGGAAATGGGATCTTATCTTTATGAAAAAAGAAAATCTTTACATCACTCTTATAAACATTTTTATCGGAATGGGTGTTTCTTTCCTGCTAAAGGGCAGTATCCTTGCCGTTGTTCTCATCGTCATTGCGATTGGTACGATCATTTTCATAGAACGAAAATGGATTTACGAAAACATCTTCAGAAGTAAGAAGCGGTATGCAGTGATGGGATATTCCTTCCTGGCAGCCTTGATGCTGACTTTTCTATTTTTGATCACTACACCGAGCCGTGATACATCCCACATTATAAAGTTGGTGAATGGGTTTTTGGAGGATGTCACGGCGGGTGATTATCGGGGCGCTTATGAACAACTCTCCAAGGTGTCGAAAAAAGCATATACCCTGAACGATTTCGCCAACGATCATGTGGAAAATCGCATCAAGGTCCAGAATTTCAGAATTGATGAGGTCATCTTTAACAAGTATGACAAAAAGAAAGCCGTGACGGTGGTCTCAAGCCCCTTCACACTCTATGATCGCGAAACGCTGAACCTGGAGATGATCAAGGAAGAGGAGGGGTGGCGGATCGTTTTCAGCAGGACCATTTTCCACCCCAATGCCTACAGCCAGGGGAAAAGTAAAAAGAAGGGAGGCCTTATTACCAATTTCTTCGAGAAGCTCTTTTGACGAGCCCCCTCCCCACTTTTTTTCTATTGCGAGATAATAGATTCTTTGATATACATTAATACAAGTGCAATAAATAAAATTAAATCATCCAGCTCACCCCACCATTTTTTTGAGGGGAAGGGGTTGGTGGGTGGTATTATAATTTAATGCATATTTTATTGAGCAGTCCCAATAGTATCTAACTCTTCGTTGGTATTACATCATAATGAATAAGGAAACCGGGGGTGATAATGGGCAAGGCAAAACATGATGTTGATTTTCTTGAAAAATGCCTGACGGGCATCAAGGGCCTCGATGAGATTACAAAGGGAGGGCTTCCGAGGGGCAGGCCAACTCTGATCTGCGGCAGTGCGGGTTGCGGTAAAACACTTTTCGCCATGGAGTTTCTCATGCGGGGCGCCCTGGATTATGGAGAACCCGGGGTCTTTATGACCTTCGAGGAGACGCCGGAGGATCTTGCGAAGAACTTCATCTCCCTTGGTTTTGATCTCCACGACATGATGACGCGTGGCCTTATCGCAACTGACCACGTCTACATCGAGCGGAGCGAGGTTGAGGAGACGGGTGAGTATGACCTGGAAGGATTATTCATCCGCCTGGGCAATGCCATTGATTCCATCGGGGCGAAGCGGGTTGTCTTAGATACCATAGAAGCACTTTTCTCCGGGCTGTCTAATGCCGCTATCCTTCGGGCAGAGCTTCGCCGGCTTTTTCACTGGTTGAAAGACCGCGGTGTGACGGCCATTATTACAGGGGAAAAGGGCGATAAGCTCCTGACACGCTACGGGCTCGAGGAATACGTGGCCGATTGCGTGATTCTCCTCGACTTCCGCATTGATAAGCAAATTTCCACCCGCCGCCTGCGTATTGTCAAGTACCGCGGCTCATCTCACGGCTCCGATGAGTATCCCTTCCTGATAGACGAGAGCGGCCTCTCTATCCTTCCCATCACTTCCCTGGGGATCGATTACCCCGTTTCCACAGAGCGCATTGCCACGGGCATCCCCAAGTTGGATGCAATGCTTGAGGGAAAAGGGTTCTACCGGGGCAGCACCATCCTTGTCTCCGGTACAGCGGGCACAGGCAAAACAAGTATGTCGGCCACCTTTGCCGACGCCGCTTGCAGGCGAGGTGAGCGCTGCCTGTATTGTGCCTTCGAGGAATCTCCCGGCCAGATCATCCGGAACATGAGCTCTATCGGCATTGATCTTGCCCGATGGGTGAAACAGGGGCTTCTCAAGTTTCATTCAGCCCGGCCTTCGCTTTACGGTCTTGAGATGCATCTTCTCACCTTCCATAAAAAGATCGATAAGTTTAACCCCCAGGTTTTCATTATAGACCCGATCAGTAACCTGAGCGCTGCGGGAACAGAATCAGAGGTCAAATCCATATTAACGCGCCTGATCGATTATTTGAAGATGAAAAATATCTCAACTTTCCTTACGGACCTCACTCATTTTACAGGCAACCTTGAACACACAAGCGAAGAGATATCTTCTCTCATTGATACGTGGCTACTTCTGAGGGACATCGAACTCAACGGGGAACGCAACCGGGGCCTCTACATTTTGAAGTCCCGCGGCATGCCCCACTCCAACCAGATTCAAGAATTCCTGCTTACGAACCAGGGCATTGAACTTATCGATATCTATACCGGTTCCGGTGAGGTATTAACCGGCAGTGCCAGAGCAGCCCAGGATGCCGGGGAAAAGGCCTCTGAGCAGACACGCCGGCGTGAGGTGGATCGCAGGATCCGTGAGCAGGAGCGCAAGAGGAATGCCCTGGAAACAAAGATTGCAGCATTGCGTGCCGAGTTCGATGTGGAAACCGAAGAAGTGCTTTTGATGGCAGAAGAAGAGCAAAAAAGACAAACTGTCCTGACAGGAGACCGTTTAGAAATGGCGTATCTTCGCAAGGGGAAACCGTTAGTTCCGGAGGCTATGCGCTCGAAGAAGAAGAAAGGAGAGTAAGGTGAAAGCTGTCTCAGAAAAAAAAGGGGAGAAAGCAAAGAACGATTCAACAGAAGAAATATGGAAGCTGACGTTATATGTGGCCGGTCAGACCCCGAAATCGATTACGGCCTTTACTAATTTAAAAAAGATATGTGAAGAGCACCTTGCCGGGAAATACCGCATTGAAGTGATAGATCTTTTAAGAAATCCCCAACTTGCTAAAAAGGATCAGATTATTGCCATACCGACACTGGTAAGGAAGCTTCCTGAACCGCTTAAAAAGATTATCGGAGATCTGGCAAACACAGAGCGCGTGCTGGTGGGACTGGATATTAGTTCCGGTCCCTGACTATCATCTACTTGAGTATTAACTTATAGAGGAACAGCCTATGGAGAGTAAAAGAGGGAAAACGAGCACTGAGGAATTCGAAGAAGCGTCAGCGAAGCAAACCCCGGCAAAGTATGTTCTTCGGCTGTATGTTACAGGGATGACTCCAAAGTCAACCCTGGCAATCGGCAATGTCCGGAAACTCTGTGAAGAATACCTGTCGGGCCGCTATGAACTCGAAGTGATAGATATCTACCAGCAGCCCAAGCTGGCCAAGGGAGAGCAAATTATTGCCACCCCGACGCTCATCAAGAAACTTCCTCTGCCACTCAGAAGGCTCATTGGCGACATGTCGGACACGGAAAGGTTTCTTATAGGCATCGATCTGAAACCCAAGCATTCATGAGTACAAATCAATGAACAAATCGTATAGAACGCGCCGGCAACTTTTGGATGAGTTGCAGGAACTCACGTCGCGGATGATGGAAGCCGAGGAAACTCTGCGCGCTATCCGAAACGGCGAGGTGGATGGTCTGGTTGTCTCAACGGAGGAAGGAGATCATGTCTTTACACTAACAGGTGCCGAGCATCCTTACAGGGTTATGATTGAAACCATGAATGAAGGGGCCGTTACCCTTGCTTCCAAAGGTACGATCCTTTTCTGTAACCAACGTTTTGCAAGTATTGTCAAAGAGCCTCTGGAAACAATAATAGGATCTTCAATCTACCAATACATATCATCAAAAGACCTTCAATTATATGAGACATTGGTTGAGCATGGTTTAAAGGAGAACTGTAAGGTAGAATTGGAATTACGGTCCGGAGGGGATAACTTTGCACCTGTCTTGCTTTCCGTAAACCCCCTTCAGCCACCCCCCGATACGTCCTCCGGTGACTTGTGCATGATAGTTACCGACCTGACGGAACAAAAGCACAATGAAGAGATATTGGCAGAGGGAAAACTGACAACCCAAATTCTCGAACAAGCTGCAGAAATATTTGTTCTCTGTGACCACCAGGGCCGTATTATCCGTGCAAGTCAGTCGGCCAATAGGTTTCTCGGTAGCAGCCCAATCTTCCAGACATTTGACGAGGTATTTCACCTCCTCCATCCCGACGGGACTCGCTTTGTCCTTCTATCTGCAGTGAGTGACAAGACCCTCCACGCGATTGAGGTCCATTTTGAACATGGGGATAACGAGCTTGCTTCCTTTTTATTGAGTGTAAATTCGCTTGTCACTCATGGAGGTGTCATCGGCATTATTGTCGTAATGGTGGACGTCACCGCCAGAAGAGTAGTCGAGAAGGAACTCCAGAGGAGTCAGAAGCTTTTCCACACAATCGCCCGGGTATCTCCGGTGGGACTATTCCGTACTGACACTAAAGGACAGTTTGTCTACGTAAATGAATACTGGTCTGAAATTACCAACCTATCAGCCGACGAGACATATGGAGAAGGGTGGGAAAAAGCGCTGTACCCTGAGGACAGAGAAAGGGTCTTGAACGAATGGCATCGGGCGATCAAAATGGATCTGCCTTTCGAATCAGAATTCCGCTTCCTGAAGCACAACGGTATTATAAAATGGGTGATAGGGAGAGCAATAGCTGAAAGAGGCATATATGGAGAAAGGCTCGGCCATGTGGGGACCATCACCGATATCACCGAGCACAAAAGTATGGAGGATGAGCTTCAGCAAGCGTACGACGGATTGGAAGAACGGATTGAAGAACGGACAGCTCAATTGGTTGAATTAAATAAGTCACTTAAACGGGAAGCCTCGAAACGAAAAACAGTTGGAGATAAACTGAGGGAATCACAGAAACGATTGCGCAATCTCACCAGCCATTTACAACAAATCAGAGAACAGGAAAGGTCTTATCTCTCCCGGGAGCTACATGATGAATTAGGGCAGGTCCTGACGGGTTTAAAAATGGATGTACGCTGGATAGAAAGACGATTACCGGAAGACAGTGCATCGATTACAGAAAGACTTAACTCAATGCTTACGCTTGTTGATAACGCCATCCTTTCCGTGCAAAGACTTTCCATGGCATTGAGACCTCCGGCCCTTGACGATTTCGGCCTCAATGAAGCAATAGAATTACTGTTAACTGATTTTGAAAAGAGGACAGACATTGCCTGCGAGTTTATTTCTACACCCCACAGTATGGCCCTTGACAGGAAAGTTTCTACAGAGGTTTTTCGTATCTTCCAGGAAGCCCTTACTAACATTTCCCGTCATGCCAACGCTCAAAAGGTTGCGATAATCCTGCATAATACGGCAGACAGATTCACTATGGAAGTCAGGGATGACGGGAAAGGAATTACAAAAAAGGAGATAACAGACGCTGCGTCTATTGGATTGACAGGCATACGTGAACGGGTATATGCCCTTGAGGGAACCCTGGAAATTAACGGCGTTCACGGGAAAGGAACAACCGTTACCGTAATCATCCCCCTCAAAAAAAACACAACAATAAAGCGTCGTCCCAGAAAGACGGCGGAGGAGGTCTGAACCATGCTCCGTGTTATCATTGCCGATGACCACCCGGTCGTACTCAAAGGTATTAAAGAGATCATCGAGGAACACTTCGACGATGCGACGATTGATACAACCTCTAAGGGCTATGAACTGTTGAACAAGATTAACGACAATGATTACGATATCGTTATTCTTGATATTTCGCTCCCCGATATCAATGGTCTGGAAGTCTTGAGAGAAATTAAAAAGAAGAACCATAAACTCCATGTTCTTATCCTGAGCATGTATCCTGAAGAGCAATATGCTGCCCGCGCCATAAAAGCCGGAGCAAACGGCTATCTTACAAAGAAAAGTGCATCGGATGAATTGGTGCTGGCAGTACGGAAAATTCTGTCCGGTAAGAGATATTTAAGCCCGGCCTTTGCCGAAAAGATGATGCTCGATTTCGAGTCAGATACACAAAAACCTCTCCATGAAAACCTCTCCGATCGTGAGCTTCAAGTATTGTGTATGATCGGCAAAGGAAAGGCGGTGAAAGAAATAGCCGGGGAACTCTATCTGAGCACAAACACCGTAAGGACATATCGGACCCGCATTCTGGAAAAAATCGGCGTAAAGGGAACCAGCGAGCTGATTCATTACGCCATAATACACAACTTGACGCAAGATTAATACCAATTTTGTTTCATACATAGAACGAGGCGACAACGACTAGCCGACGCAGGCGTGCATAAATAGTACGTCGAGGAACGCGAGGAGGAGGCAACAAAGTTATATGATTGAAGGCGAATTGGTAAAAGAGCTTTTCTGTCAATCATCGAGAAATACCCCTGTGAAGGAATACAATATTACTGATTTTCATCCCCGTAACAAAAAAGACGACATACTTGTGTACAAAACGCTACAGAATAATTGTCTGGACGTTCCTTCTGCCGGTGTTGCGTAGCTCCGGTTGAGAGACCAAGTTATTCCAATTCTAACTCAAGGCGCTATCATCGTTGGCTTCGTCATCAGATCCTCGACGTACTTCTATCGTACGCCTACGTCTCCTCTTCCTTGCCGCCTTGATTTCATCCTTGATTTAGAATTGGAATTAGGAGCGGCAAACTCAAAATATTTCTGTATATCCAAGCCTGTGTTTGTTTTGTCAATTTCTCATAAGGAGGAAGCCTGATAATAAAGGGCATCTGAAGCTTCACGGGCTGAGCCCACGCATATCTATTCTTTTGGTTGACTCAATTTTTTTTCAAATCCCGGAATAATTGATTTAACGAATGCATTCCGGAGAAGGTTGATGAAGATTTCCCAGTTACTCGTGCCGGGACTTTCGAGAGTCCCGGAGACAGTGGCCCTGGTCGCCACTTCATTACGGGTTCTGTTTTCGAGAAGCTTTGATATACCTCCTACCGTCCACACGTAGAGTGTATGGGAGAGGCTCTTCTCCTGTCTCGAACGACGGTCATAAATCTTCATGTCTCTGAAGATGGGTTTTATGTAACCATTTACTTTGTTGTCTTTGATCGACAGTTCCGAATAGAAGGAGAAGAGACCAGATTTGATATCGAAATTTCCATAGACTCGGAAAATATCGCTCATGGCCTGCATCTGAGTATTATCAATAGCCACATTGACATTGAAATCAGGATTCTTCGTTTCCGGCTGGAAGGTGCCGGTCACCTTGGTGTTGCCTGTTCCCATGAACTTGCCCTTCAGCTCGAACGTTGCCGGACCCTCGTTGACTTTATTACTGAAGTTTCTCAGGTTTGCTTCCATTTGATCGATAGAGAGTTGATAATTGGGCTGGGTCGTCCTGTTTACGTACCTGAAATTGCTTGCTTTAATTCTGAGCATATCTATCCTGATTTTCGAGTCAGGCTCGTTGCTCAGTTTTTTTACAGTGTGTACAACCTGTCGGACCCTTTTCTTTTCAACGGCCACAGTTTGCGGAAGGTGAAGATAATCGATGTCAGCCCCGTTAATGTCCAGATTCTTCAGGTTGACTACAGAGATACGGGGGTTATATTCCAGAACTCCCTTTGTCGACAGAGCCCCCTTTCGGATGGAAATATTGTAGCGGGTTATGATTGGATTGAAATAGCTCAAATCCATATCACTCAGATCAAGGTCTGCCTTAGCCCAGGGGCGAGGCTCTCCAAGAAAATTGGCATATCCGACAAGGACAAGTCTGCCTTGCTCGAAAATCCTTCCCTCCAGGCGGATAGCGGAAGGATATACATTGTCAGGATAATGGATGTTCCGGATGTTGGAGGCCCGGAAATTGATTCTGTCCATCTGGAGCGGCTTGTAAGGTCCTTCATCCACATATGTAACCTCCCCGTCATTGATTGTGAGTGCATTAATCTTGAGTGGATAGATGGACTCAAAGGCTTCCTGCCACCCTTTCTGTTTGAGGGGAACCTTACTCTCCTTCTCTTTATGAATTTGGATTAAGTTGACGTAGAACTTCGGTTCCCTTAACGATAAATCACCCACCAGATGGCCGGTGAACACTTCCCTCCACTGAATGCTTGCATGAAGCCGTTTGATATTCGCGATGGGTGGATTCGGATTGGCATCCTGCACCAGAATCAGATTATCAAGATCCATAGAAAAAGCAAGGGGATGTAAATAAACTTTCCCGACATGGACTGTGTACCCCTTCAAATGACCATTGATCCTGTTCTCTATATACTGTCGCAAGGATTCGCTGCTTATAAGATGGGAGAGTACAACGATACCCAGGATTATCGCGGCGATGATTGAGAGAGCCCAGACTCTCCGTCTCCTTAAATGGAAAAAACTGCTATTCATGAAAAGTCCCCAATTTCATCTCTTGAGTTCCGATTTCAGAAGAAGACCGTAATCCCCACAGAAAAGGAGTGTCGAAACTGAGTAATGATATGAACTCGCTTTTATAGTGTAATTCTTCCGCCTCAAGCCCACTATAGTAACTATAAAACTTTTCCATGTGAATCTACCTTTATGGTTTATATGTGGCAAATGTTTTCAGCTTATTCGCGAAAAATACTTCCGATTTTATAGTAGTACCGTCTGCAAAACACATCAAATAGGGTTCACTTGTTATAGAGGATTTAGAGGCAAAAAGTTTAATGAAGTCCTCCGCTGTCTTCACGTTTCTGCCGACCACTTTGAGTTTCAGGCGCAAGTGATCCGAAGCATCCCGGGTATCATACTCATTCCCGTTCCTGATAAAGTTCGCCCCCTCCAGAGTTTCGACAGAGGCAATTAAACAGTGTATTTTGGCTGTCTCTGAAAAATCCTCAGCATAAACATGTGCTACTATCAGCGAAAGAAGAACCATTAGTACCATGGAGATATTTTTCATATAAGAACCTCTTAATATTGAACTAATGCCTGAGGGCATACCGAAGGACCGGCTCCGGTAAAACCCTGGATCAGGCCGATAGGGTATGCCTTGCCTGCCGTAGACAACGATGAATCCAGCATGGGAGGTACCTTAATAACTTGTCCAAACACGGGTGTAACGAAAGCGTCAGGTTTTAGATTGTGTTCCTTTAATGATGCAGCCAGTACATCCACGGCATCATTAAATCCCTCTATTCCAAGCCTAAATACCTGAAAATGGGCGGCAATGCTGAGCGGTGTTTCCAGATCCATATGTGCCTTGACTGCCTCAGCCGGCCCCATATGGACAATGGGTCGATACCCCGGGGTCGATTCCCTGGTCTGCGGCGGCCGGAATGGAGCGATCGGAAGAATTGCTACCCTGATCGGTGAAAAGCGGCGTGCGATCTCACGGAAATGGGGACCATATCCAGTGTCTCCGGAATAATAAACATTCCCTGATGGCCCTGAGATAACAAAACCTCCCCAAAGGGTTCGATCCCGGTCCCACAGAGTACGTGCCGAAAAATGCTGCGCAGGAACCAGGGTTACTGTAACCTTTGAAGACAAAGGGACCGATTGCCACCAGTCAAGTTCATCCACCGTGGCGATTCCCGTACTCCGCATGAGATCGAGATTGCCAAGGGGAACGATAGCGCGCGGCCCTCCTTTTTTTGCAAGACCTTCCAGAGTAGGAAGATCAAAATGGTCATAATGATTGTGAGACACCAGTACAACATCGACAGGAGGAAGGTCTTCAAAACTAATTCCGGGCTGACTATATCGTTTGGGACCCACCAACGATACCGGGCTGCAACGTTCCGACCACATAGGATCAGTGAGAATATTGACTCCATCCAGTTGTATGAGGAAAGTGGCATGACCGACAGGTGTTATATAGATCGAGCCTTCCGGGACGCGAGCGACAGGCGGAGGTTCAGGCAGGAAATCGGTTCGCTTCGGCCAATCAGGCCAATCAGTGCGCAATATCCAGTTCCAGACCCACCATGTGGGATTACGTTTTGCCGCCTGGCCCGACTGAGACGACAGAGTTTGAGGGACATCGGGATTGAAATACCGGATACTATTAAAGTGGTCCGAGACCTGTTCAGATTTTTCTGTGTATACACTTGGTCCTGTCACACACGTAGCGAGCGACAGGAAAGACACCAGCGCCAAAAACAAAATAAACAGGCTCAGTCTAATCTTTCTATTTGTTTTCATTCCAACTCCAAATCAACGGCCTATTTATAAACAACAACTCTTTGGCACATTCATGACAGATAGTTTACCATATTCCTGGAGACCATAACGATTGTTGACTACCGGAAAGGGTCCGGGACCGCCTACAACCAGCGGGTAAAAAGATGCGAAAACCATTCCCTGATCTTGAGAGACAAAGGTCTTTTTTTCCATTCTTCCCATAGAATCTGATCTGACTCCATAAGATCCCTGACAAACATCTCCTCCATGGTGATAGCGAATTCACGGCTCAGAATAACCGCGTTCACCTCGTCATTACTTGAAAAACTCCAGAAGTCCATATTGGTGGAGCCTACGGTCGACCAGACGCCGTCAATTACCAGAGTTTTCGCATGGAGCAGAACATTGCGGCGCTTGTATAACTTCACCCCTGATTTCAAGAGTCCGGAATAAAAGTATTCTCCTGCAAATCTGGCCAGTGAAGAATCGGATGTTCCTGGTAGAATGATCTTTACATCAACTCCACGCTTTGCAGCATCGGTGAGGGCCTCTATTGTCTGGCGGTCAGGGATAAAATACGCGTTGGTCATGTGAAGGGAATTCTCCGCGAAAGTGATAGCGGCCACATACATAATAAAAGTGATCCTGTTGGCCTCTCCCGGGGTACTGCCCAACACCCTCACCAGGGCATTTCCCTCTTCCTTCAGGGCAGGGAAGTATTTTTTTTCGGGGAGGTTCGCGCCCTTCTGATTCTGCCATGTGTCAAGAAAAAGCTTTTGGAACTCAGCCACGGCAGGGCCTTCTATTTGAACGTCCGTATCACGCCATGGCATCTGTACTGCTTCCTCGTCCCCCCTTCCGGAAAGGCTGCTTGAATAAACCTGACTGATGTTAATTCCCCCGGTAATAGCTACTTTCCCGTCGACGATCAGTATTTTACGATGATCCGATTTGGCCAGACGCCATTTTCCGCGGGCCTTAAGTGGATTTATCGGGTTAAACTCGACGACCTGTATTCCGCCATCACGCAAGCGCTGAAAAAATGCAGCGGAGGTAGTATAGCTGCCTACACTATCGTAGATAAGATTCACCTGCACACCTTCCGCCTGTTTCTGTAACATCAGATCAGCAAGTTTGCGACCGGTCTCGTCTTCAATATCTTCCATGATATAAGTTTCGAGATTGATATGGTCGCCGGCATTCTCTATTGCCTTGAACATTGCGGCATAAGTAGCCGTACCATCAACGAGCAGCGTAACTTTGTTTCCCTTTGTCAACGGACTTTCACTCATCGATTCTATCACAGCGCTGTAACGTTGCAGTATGTCCGTCGCGTCGACGGATCGATGCAATCGTTCCATGAGGGCTTTGCTCTGTTTGGGGGATAACAGTCCCTTGGCCGAAGCTATTTGAGCCCTTGTCTCAGTGGTCGGTGCCTTATCCATCATTTCAGAAACGTTCGGCAAGGTCGCACATCCACCAACGAGGACCACGATGGAAACCAACAGAAAGAAGAAAAAGAAAGTTTTGTATTTTTTCATGGGTAAATATAATCACTGACATCCATCATTTCAATGATTACCAGGTATTCCGCAGGGAGCCTCAGCTTAAGCCAGTCCTCTACAGGACGGGGGATTTACTTTTTCAATAATCGTGATTATATTCGGGCATGCAATTTAATATCAGATACTGTGTTATCCAAAACGTTCATATTCATAGTTCATAAAAACAAGACTAAAGATGAAAAAATGAAGAGACTCAGACTCCTAAAAAACACCATTTATCCCATTTACAGGCCGATCACATCGGGCTCCAGGTTCGACCCGGTGCCCGACGATGCCGGCCTTAGCCTGAATATCATGAGTTTCAACATCCGGCGGGGAACGGCAAAAGACGGCAGGAACCACTGGATCTTTCGCCAAAATTTGGTGCATGAAATGTTGAAACGATATCATCCAGATATCCTTGGCCTTCAGGAGGCAATGGACTTTCAAATTACTGCACTCCACAGTATGCTCCCTGGTTATGAGATGGTGGGCATTGGCAGTCTGGGGGGCAACAAAGGGATGCACACGGCCATTTTTTTCAATGCAGCGCGGTTCTCCCTCTCCGATGAAGGCACTTTTTGGTTATCGGACACACCTGATATCCCGGGTTCGAAGGGGTGGGGAAACATCCTGCCTCGAACCTGCACATGGGCGCGGCTTGTCGACAGAGACTCCGGGCAGGCTTTCTATTTCTACAATACCCACCTGGATCATCTTTCTCAGCGTTCGAGGAAAAAAAGCGTGGTCTTATTAGCCCAGTATATCCATACACGATCATTTTCTGACCCTTTTATTCTTATGGGTGATTTCAATGCCAGGGAAAGAAGTGTACCCATTCAATTTCTAAAAGGTAAAGTCCATATGAATATGAAGGCAAAAGGAATGGTTTTAAACCCTACCCCCTTACTGGATACTTTCCGGCTGCAATATCCCAACCATCGCCACACTGTGACCTTCCACGGGTTCCGCAGATTTTTTTTCCGATTCCGGCTCGACTATATTTTTGTCCCCTCCTCCATCCGGGTTCAAGACACAATAATTATTCAGCTTCGCTGGAAAAAGCGTTACCCGTCCGATCATTTTCCGCTTTTGGCCAGGATTGATATCCCTGCGCCCTTGGTCGATTCGAATTATGACCACTACCCTAAAGAAATGATGTCCATCCCAAAAGCACGATAAACAGCCGGTTAGTTTTTTCTGGTTGAAGCGTTAAACGTCAGTTGACATGAAAGGAGGAAAAGATCAGTGAATATATCAGACTGGTTGGATGAAAAGGAAGCAGAAGGTTTTGACGTATCCCAAATTGTATTACCTGATGACATGTCCTACGACGAAACCCCCGACGAAACTATTTTTTACGAGGAGATTAATACTTGCGGAATCTTCTGCGCAGACAATCATCCGTTTTCTACTGTCGAGTGTTTTGGACACTGGTATTATTGTAGAGGTCGAGACAAGGGTGCCGGTATTCACTCTTCAGGAATAGAGTGGAAATTGTTTACCAAAGATAAAGACCTCGCTTTAAAAACAGCCAAATCACACATAGAGTAAACTATAGAATGTTGGCTTCAATGACAGTTTTAACTACCCTGCAATACTCGTGTCAGTTTGTAAGATATGTCAGCGGGGCTGCTGCACGGAACCGCTATAAAAGACCTCGCATTTGCCGGCCTGGACAAAGCGTTTTGTTTGGTTGAAAAGATTCAAGATCGGGCCGGCGAGGGACTCGACTGTGCTTAACGCACCGATTCGGGGAGCCCCGAAGGGGCCGCTGATGCTTTGTTTGAATTTTGCGCATCCCTTGTTGTCGAGAAGTGCCACTGTTACGTTATCATAGCGCTCGCTGATAAGATTCAGCTTTCCTTTAAGGGCTACCCGATTATGTTGCGTCGCAAATGCGCAGTCCCTGGCGTCGGCCACACCACTCTTAATTTTCCAGTGGGAAACGAACTGTGTGATGGTACCCCGCCCTCCCTGGGCTTGGTAATAAACATCCCCATAACGGTACCCCCTTAGGGCAGCGGAACCCAAAGGACCGGCTATGAAAAAAGCGCCAACGTCGACAAGGTTGAACTTCTGGCTTGCTTCAAACGTTGAGAGGACCTTGTCGAGGTCCACAGTATAGGTGATGAGATTGTTACCCTGGAGAGATAAAGTACCATCCATGCCATTCAACGGCTTGCGCCCTTCTTTTTCTTTCACCGTCAGGAAGGCAGCAAGATCACCTTTTCCGCTGATCAGCTTTTTTGCACCAAAGGATTCCTGAAGTTTTTGGAAGTCCAGTTTCGAAACATTTAAATTAATTTTATATTCAGCGTCTGCTTCTGTTTTGTCCACTGTGATATTTCCTTCGCCCTTTGCACCGAAGATATCCATGGTAAGGGGCTTTAGAGAGAATATCCCCTTCTCTGCTTTTATACCACTCTTGATACTGTCGATCTTGAGGTCTTTTTTCCGCAGTTCATTGCAGTCTATATTTCCCGTAAAAGAGATATTTTTTATAATGTCCCCTGAGGTATCCGCTATCGAAAAATCTTTGCCAGCCAGATTGATTTTATTTATCTCGGTCTTTTCGCCTGTCTTTTTGTCAAGATAAACAAGGGACCCCTTGAACAGCTTGAGTTCATTAAGACTGAAAGATGTTCCTTGACCCCCTTTTTTTGGTTTCTTTTCAGTGCTCTCGAAATTGTATTTTCCCTCTGCGTCCTTCACAATGGTAATAGCCGGTTTGACAAGTTCACAATCGGTGATCTTTAGCTGTTTCCTCAGCAAAGGCATCAACTCTGCCCCTAACTTGAGACGTTCAAGGGAAAGGACTACGCCTCCCTTGCCGGCAACATGGATATCCTTTGCAGATACGCCAAAAGGAAAGAAAGAGAGCCCCATCTTCCCATTGATCCTGACATCCATGCTGGTTGCCTCAGAGGCAACGGTTTCGATCTTCGACTTGTAAGAATTTATATCGAATAATAATACAGTGACGATTACAGCGATTACGAACAAGGCGACAACGCCGCCCGCGATAATCAGGCCTTTTTTTCTTTTTATCCTCATGACTTTTAGTCCCTGATAGACATGTACTTGCTTCAAATATATGTATATTTGTTCAGTTGTCAAGTCTTGATCCTTCTTTTAGTTTTGTTTGTCCCCTTCAAGGAACTCCCATCCCAAAACAAGAATTATCGAAGAATAATCCTGGGTAACAGGTTTCGAAATATTTATGTGACCATAAATACCTGTAGCAAAAAAGACGACACGCTTTTTGTAAAAAGCGTTACAAAATAATTGTCGGTTCTGCGACAGACATGAGCCAGAGCTTCTGGTATTGTTATATTATAGATATTATTAATGGTGTAAACAGTAAAAGCTTTTTATGATCGTGAGACTTTCTTGCTGTTTTGATGTTTATTTGCTCTATGAAATAATCGGCAAAACCCGGAGTGTCGAATTTATTGGTCACGGGTGATCTCCTTGAGGTGTGATAATTATTATTACACCAATTATCTCATATAGTTACAAATGTTTTGTGGGGTATTTACCGGGCAAATGTCTAAGCTTACAATATTTTGTGAACTTGTCCTACACAAGGTGTCGTACTTATCCTACATACAAAAAAAATAATATGTTTTACATTGTAAAAAGTTATGATAGGGTCAAATATTAGAATTTTATGTTATTGTTTTTTGGAGTTGCTCTTAGTGACCCTGGTAACTACGAAAACAAATATTATTGAAAATAAAATAGGGAGGTTTTTAAACAGATTCTGAATTAGATTACCTAAAAAAAGGAGAAAGCAATGAGAGCCATTTTTAAAGAAATTAGCCAATTTTTGGATGAACGAAAAGTATCTAAAATAAAATGCAATTATTTGATTCTATTAATAGTAGCATTGACTGCATTTCTTTGCATTCCTCTGGTATCAAACGCGTCAATACTGAATTCGGCGCAGAGTTTCGCAGTGCTGGGCAGCTCGACAGTGACCAACGACCATAGCACCTCGCAGAGCACTCAAGTCTACGGCAATTTGGGTGTAACGCCGGGAACTTCGGTTACTGGCTTTTATCCTGATGGGACCGTGAGCGGGGGAACGATACATAAAAATGATGGGGTCGCACAACTTGCTAAGGCAGATGCAACGGCTGTTTACAATACGCTATCTGGCTTGCCTTACGACCACAATTATTCTTCTTTCGTCCTGGGTTCAGCGGGATACGACACGCTCTCTCCGGGTGTCTATTATTTTTCCTCGTCGGCTCAGTTGACAGGAGCACTCACTCTCGATGGCGGGGGTAACGCCGACGCGACCTGGGTTTTCCAGATAGGGAGTACACTCACGACCGCAAGCGACTCTTCTGTTAACGTGATCAATACCGGTTCAGGTGCTGGCGTGTATTGGCAGGTCGGCAGCTCTGCTACTCTGGGCACAGGCACTATGTTTGCAGGAAATATTATTGCTCTTGCGAGTGTTGGCCTTGATCCCACAGCAGCGATTCTGTGCGGAAGGGCCTTCGCGCTAACTGGGGCAGTTACGTTGAAAGACAATTTTATCTCCAACAATAACACCGCCGAAGACTTCGACACCGGCCGCTCCGACTTCGGCAGCTATGGCTTCAGCGGCGGTACCCCCGTTCCCGTGCCTCCGACAATTTTCCTTCTTGGTTCGAGTATCCTCGGTCTTGCAGGATTAAGATTCAGATTTAAGGGATAGGATAAGGATTGAATAAATTAAAAGGCAGGGAACTAATCCCTGCCTTTTTTGTTCCTCAATAATTACCAAAATGAAATACAGTGTGGGCAGAGACTGCCGGAAGATCGTTGGTTCCAGGATAAAGTCTCCATCGAGTAGTCTCAAATCTAGGATGAAGGCGGTATGCCCTGGCACTAATCAAGGTTATGATCGCCCTACGGTATAAGAATAAAACACAACCAATATCCCTGCATCTACTACCACAATTTTACCAATAATCCCACCCCGGATGTCAAAACCAACAAGAAAGAAGCTGATGCGCTGTCCTGCTAAGGCACATTCAGCATCGGCCCATATTCAGCAGCCTTTTTATCGCATTTAGCAGCCCTTTTATCTCAGCATGAAATACACTTTTGATTCTTGTCACGATAAAGACGACGCGCTTTTTTATGAAAAACGCTACAAAATAATTGTTGGTTCCGCGACATACAAAGAACATACAGTGTGTTAAAAGTTCATATAAATAGGGTGGAAAAACAATCGCCCCCCTGAAAATCCTCTGTGAGACGGGATACAGAGATTAAACTTAAATATGTATAAGGAGACAGATTATGAAACGAATTGCCTATCAGTTCAATTATCCATCTGCACTTGCTATTGCGGCGGTGCTCCTCGCCTTTATGGTTCTCACAAGTCCAAGCCCTTCGTACGCGGCATCACCCGAGCCAGGCAAGGCGGCTGTTGGTAAGGCTACAAAGGTCGACCGTACTGAGGCACGCATCAAAGAGCTTCATACCAAGCTCAAGATCACCCCGGCACAGGAAGAGCTATGGAATAACGTCACCCAGGTGATGCGGGATGATGCGAAAACGATGGAGGCACTCATCAAGGAAAGGTCAGAAAAAGAAGATACCATGACTGCTGTCGAAGATCTTAAATCCTATAGCACAATTGCCGAGGCACATGCAGATTACCTTAAGAAATTTATTCCGGTTTTCGAGCCTCTCTATGCCAGCATGTCGGACGCTCAGAAGAAGAATGCTAATCTGTTATTCCATCCTCAGCGCCACCCGAAGTCTAAAGGCAAAAAGTAAATAATCGAGGCTACTACAACGTCAAGATAGCAAACCCTATTTTGCGATAGGGCATCACTCCAAGAATGGAAGGTCACTATGAGAACTTCAAATACGCGAGTCAGGAAGTTTAGTTTAGCAGTTGGCAAGATTATGATGGCGCTCGTCTTCGCCTCAATGATCGGCGGCATATACATCACACCAGCTTTCAGTCAGGATAACGGTAAACACAGGGGGCATTACAAACAGGGCCGGTACGGGTACAGCCAGCGTGTGTATCGGCAGCCCCCCCGTCATTACTACTACCAGGCTCCGGTCTATGTGCCTCCACCGGTCGTCTATGACCCATACCCGTATCAGTCGCCGGGCATCAGCATTGTTTTCCCGCTTAATTTTCGATAAGAAGGGAATCTTATATATCGACCAGTTCAGCGCCTTGGTAAAGCAGTCTGTCTCGCGCGATGCGGCTTAATATGATTGCGGCGTTATTCAACCGGGGTTCCTCCCGACAAAGGCCCGGGTCGAAGCCCTTTTGCGTGTAGGTGGGTCATACAATTCGCATGTTTGGTAACAAACAAATCAAAAGAAAGGAGAGATGATGAAGAGAATCATTTTATTGACAATGGTATTAATGACGGTGCTTGTATCGCTTGGAGGATGTTTCTGGGGACCTGGAGGACCTGGAGGATATGATAACCGAGGTGGCGGAGGACATGATGACAGGGATGGAGGACGTGATGCCAGGGATGGAGGACGTGATGGCAGGGGTGGATCTCACGAAGAACGGCGTTAGGAATCAAAGAGGGGTAAGAACAATTTTTTTCATGCAAGGTTATAATTGACTTCCCTGGGCCGTACGCTCAATTCGAACCCTTGCGGTATCTAATCAGCCCGGGAATAGCTGTCTCAATCATCAGCTTTCCCTTACTTGCCGCCTTTTTTGATCTCATCGGCATTTATTGGAGGATACCTGACCGGAGTCCTGCTGCTTGGAACAAACGGAGGTACATATTTTTACCGTGTACAATCTTCCTTAAATATAGTGGATGTCCGGGTAAAGGAGAATAGAAAAATGAGCCGCATAAAAATAATGTTTGCTCCTAAAACAATAGCCCTGATAAGTGCAACTAAGAAGGAAGGCATATCTGACGGATAATTATGGTGGTAAGAGTTGATGCGTAACGTTGAATAGATGGTGAAACAACAATGACAAATCAACTTTTTACTTCTATCTTTCCCAGCCAAGATATGGTTCCAGAGAAGTATCGCATTGCTTCCCCCATAGAACAGCACCAATACCCGACTTCAGGAAGGGCAGATAAATAAAAAAGGGAGGATGTTGTATCATGCCTTTAATTAGATTATTTATGGTTCTTGAGGTTTTATGGCTCATGCTTCTTTTCCCATCTCACCCTTTATCGGCTGCGGACAGGACCGGTGATGAATTCCTGACCGGCTATATTGCATCTATCCTTGAGCGGGATTTACACTGGGAGAGAGACAGCTATATCTTGAAGATTGTCAATGGGGTTGCCACGGTTACTTTGTTTAAAGATGACCCGATACGGCGGGAGACGGCCGATAAACAGCTACGAAATATCGACGGACTGCATGAAATGACGATTGTGGTGAAGTCTGCAGATGCAGGCAAGCCGGGGACGGTAAGCAGTTTTATGGGGATAACCAGGGAAGGAGGAGCCTTTCCAACAGGAAACCTGTTCCAGCCACTCATCGCCGACCCTAAGCAGACACGGTTTTTTGTCAGTATGAACCGCTTCAAATCACCTGGTGGGCGGTATACCATGGCGTCAGTCGGCTTCGGAGAGACCTTCGGCATGTACAGGTTTTTAGGTACCCGTGAAGGGGACGGCCTGCAGCTCAGCGTGGAAGGCGCTTTATTTGCCCAGTTTAACATGGATACATCTTCCCACGACCTCATCAACGCTGATTATACAGTCGGAATTCCTGTTACATACCGGTACGGCGATAATTCTTTCCGCTTTCGCATCTATCACCAGAGTTCGCACCTGGGAGATGAATTTCTTCAGAGTGTTAATCCTCCGGAACGGGTTAATCTCAGCTATGAAGCTATTGAACTTATCTATTCCCGCGAATGGCACGAATGGCGATTGTACGGTGGCGGTGAATACATGATCCACAAAGAACCGCACGATCTAAGGCCGATGAGCGCACACTGGGGGATAGAGTATCGCGGCAGCAAGCCGCTTGTGTGGAAAGGCAGGCCGATTGGCGGGGTAGACATGAAGAGCTTCGATGAGCATAACTGGGCCACCAGTACCAGCGTCAAGGCAGGCCTCGAGTTCGGCCACCCCAACCCGGGTCAGCGTCGACTGCGCCTAATGGGGCAGTGGTATAAGGGGTTTGATCCGCATGGCCAGTTCTACAATAATAAAGTGGAATACTATGGTCTGGAAGTGTCTCTGGGATTTTGAAGGGGATTGTAGAAAAGTATAACAGCAAATTGTACCTCAAGCTTGAGTATCTTGAGGCGGAAAAGAAAAAGTAAATGGTATTGTCAGGAACTTCATGAAAAATCAATACAGAGATTTAGTATCAGCAGGCTTCCATAAGGATAAATGAGGAGGACAAAAAAATGAGCCGCATACAAGTAATGTTTAATCCCAAAACAATAGCTCTGATAGGTGCAACTGAGAAGGAAGGCGCTATAGGACGGACAGTCTTTGAGAACCTGCTCCGGTCAAAGGAGAGGAGAATATTTCCAATAAACCCCCATACAAGCAAAGTATTGGATGTGGAGAGCTATCCTGCCATTGCAAGTGTCCCCGAGCATGTGGAGCTGGCTGTTGTGGCAACCCCTGCCCGGTCAGTGCCGGGTGTGGTTGAGGAATGCGGTCAGGCAGGTGTGGAGGGGGTAGTAATAATCTCCGCCGGATTCAAGGAGATAGGTGAAGAAGGTACACAATTAGAGAACGAAATAGACCGGATCAGGAAAAAATACGGAATGCATATTATGGGACCAAATTGCCTCGGTTTTGTACGGCCCCCTCTGGATTTAAATGCAACGTTTCTCAGAGGTAAACCTCCTTCGGGAAATATTGCCTTCATCTCTCAGAGTGGCGCCCTCGGCAGCGCGATACTCGATTGGGCAGTCAGCGCCGGGATAGGCTTTAGTATGTTTGCATCACTGGGCTCCATGGTCGATATCGACTTTGGCGACATGATCGACTTCCTGGGTGACGACCCGGCTACCAGGAGCATTCTGATCTATATGGAAAGTGTGGGTAACGCAAGAAAATTTATGAGTGCGGCACGGGCCTTTGCCCGCCGCAAACCTATCATTATTTTGAAGCCTGGACGATTTGCAGAGAGTGCAAGAGCAGCTCATTCCCACACCGGAGCTATGGCAGGGGACGACGCGGTATATGAAGCAGCCTTCAGGAGGGCCGGCGTTGTAAGGGTCGGAGAAATAGCGGAACTCTTCGATGCTGCCGAGGTTCTTGATTCTAAGAGGTTGCCGGCAGGTCCGAGGCTTGCCATAGTAACGTCTGCCGGTGGACCCGGCGTGATGGCCACCGACGCTCTTATTCACCTGGGTGGTGAACTGGCGCAACTCTCTGACGAGAGCATAAAGCAGCTCAACGCATTTTTGCCGTCCTACTGGAGCAAATCCAACCCCGTTGATCTGCTTGGAGACGCAACCATCGACAGGTTCACAAAAGCTCTCACCATATGCCTCAATGACCCCATGGTGGACGGAGTGCTCGTTGTTTATGTGCCCATGGATTCTGCCCCTTCAACCCGGCTTGCGCAGGCGGTAGCCGACAGTGCTAAAAACGTCTGGAAGCCTGTTATTGCAACATGGATGGGCGGGGAAGATGTCAAGGAAGGGAGACATATTTTTGTTGAAAACAGCATACCGGCCTACGATACTCCAGAGGAGGCTGTTAGAACTTATGTGAATATGTGCAAGTACAAGAGTCATCTCGAACAGCTCTATGAGACTCCTGACGAGTATCCGGCTCATAAAGCACCCTTGAAGGATCACCTGAAGGAGCTTCTCAAGAAAGCACTTAAGGAAGGACGAACGCTTCTCAACGAGGAAGAATCCAAGGATTTCCTAATGACCTACCGTATTCCGGTTACAATGGCGCAGGTCACTCAGAATCCGGAAACAGCGGTAAGCATAGCAGAGAAAATGGGTTATCCTGTTGTTATCAAGATTGTTTCGCCCGAAATCTCCCACAAGAGCGATGTTGGCGGCGTTATCATGGGGATAGAGTCGAGCACAGCCCTGAAGGAATCGTATGAGCAGCTGACAGAAAGGGTGAAGAAACACGTACCGGAAGCAACCATAACGGGTGTAGCAGTCGAGCAGATGATTATAGATGTTGATTACGAACTTATTCTCGGGGCCAAGAAGGATAAGGATTTCGGTTCAGTTATCCTCTTTGGGATGGGAGGGACCATGGCAGAGTTCATCAAAGATTTTTCGATAGGACTTCCGCCGCTCAATCAGACCCTGGCAAAGATGTTGATGCAGGAAACAAGGGTATACAAAATGCTTCAGGGCTTTCGTGGCAAGCCAGCAGCAGATTTTGAAGGGCTCGAGGAAATCCTTGTCAGTTTTTCCAATCTTATCGTTGATTTTCCCGAAATAGCTGAAATAGACATAAATCCTCTTGCCATATCGAATGGAAAAGCCACTGCTCTTGACGCACGAATCATCATTGACAAGAATTATGTTCCTGCAGGTCGATCAATCTATCCTCACCTTATCATTACTCCCTATCCAACCAGATACATCACGCCCTGGCAACTGTCGGATGGGACAGACATACTTTTAAGGGCTATACGCCCTGAAGACGAGCCTGCCGAGCATGAGATGCTCTCTTCCTTGTCTGAAAAAACATTGAGGACCAGATTCTTCTCCATTTTCAAAGACATATCACATGAGTGGCTTATCCTTTTCTGTAATATTGACTACGACCGGCACATGGCGATAGTCGCGGAGATTGAGGAAAATGGAAAGAAGAGCATGATAGGGGTTGCAAGACTTATTATGAATCAGGACATGACGTCCGGTGAGGTGGCCTTTCTCGTGCATGATAAGTTCCAGGGTAAACACCTTGGGTCTAAACTCTTAGAGATACTCATCCAAATAGCCAGAGAAAGAGGTCTTGAGGAAGTTCGGGCAGATGTCCTCACCGAGAATGAGAGGATGCTCCACGTCTTCAAGCTATTGGGGTTTTCGACTCAGTGGGTTCCCGGCGGCACGAGTGAAGCTGTTTTGAAGCTGAAATAACAAGAAATCCGGTCTAACACCTGTAACAAAAATGATGACATGCTTCTTTATGAAAAGCGTTACAAAATAATTGTTGGTTCTGCGACATACGCAAGTGATTTTCTGTTGTATCGTACATACAGGGCTAATAACATTATGTTCGCAATTGAACACCACAACATTTATACGTTTTGCAAATCAATCTTTTGATTACAATGATTTATCGCAAGTCGGGATGCCGTGTTGTTTGTTCAGTAAATGGAGGAATAAGATGACGAACAAGGTGAGTCTGATTTTTTTTGTCGCAGCCACTGTTTCTACTGTCTTCTTTATGCTGATGGGTACTCGGTTTGCCGTTAATATTACTGTCCAGGTGCTCTCAGTAATTGCTAATGCATTCGGCCTGCACGAGGTGCCTGCACTTTCTACCTGGTGGTATTGGTAATTCGTGGTTTGTATGTGTATTTTACCTTCAGTCAGAGAAGATGCTCATAACTCAGGCTTATTGGGATTGATTATAGGAGCAATTTGGCGACGTAATGAAATGGCATTTTTTTCCAAAGAAAAACAAGGTGGATGAAACACTAAAGAGGAGGGAGGATAATATGGATATTAAAAAAAATGAATGTGAGAAACAACAGGAGGCAGGGGGAAGCAGTAATAGTGTTACCGTTCAGAGCATCCTGGAACGTGGTGCCGAGTTTTACGGGCAAGCAGAGCAAGCCTTAAATGATATTTATGATAAAACAACACATACAGCAAGTGAAGCTTATGAGAAGGCAAGTAGTTATAGCTGCAAAAACCCAGGCAAGACAATTCTTATCTCATTAGGAGTAGGAGTAGGACTGGGCCTTCTTTTAAGTTTAAGCTTTAGTCACTCGCGTGCTGCCGCGGATTGTTCGAACTGTGGTTAATGTTCTCTCCACACCTGGCAAATGAGTTCGGCAGTTTGAACTGCCTTATTTGGATTTGACATATAAAACAACTTTGGAGGTGTAATAATGATTGAAAGTTTTCAAAAACAACCCCAGATTAAGATTCTTCCTGCTTTCAACTTTGATCCAAAGCTCAGACTAAGAGAGACTGATCTCAACGAGGTTGTGAGAACAGTGGAAAGTGTGTTGCTACAATATATGAAAGAGGATATTGACTTAACAATAACGCTTTTAGAAAAAAACCTGAAGATAATGGCAGACATGGCGCTTATGAAGGAAGCCTTAACTCATCTTATTAAAAATGCAATGGATGCAATGCCTGGTGGCGGTAAATTTTCATTGAGTACCAACCAGGTAAATTTTAAAATTGAATCTCTTCTCGATAACGACAATTCTATTGTAGGCGCATGTGCGTTCGTTTCCCTTGCAGATACAGGTGTAGGTATTGACGAGAAGATTAAGGAAAGAATCTTTGAGCCTTTTTTTACCACAAAGACAAATAGTAAAGGTCTTGGTCTTCCGATGGCTTACCGTATTATCAAGCAGCATCAAGGGGTAATAAAAGTAGAGAGCCAGGCGGGACAAGGTACGGAAGTCAATATATATCTTCCGCTCACAAAGCCGGAAATAGTGAACATGATGACAATACCTCTTGGACCGTAATACGGCAGAATTCATTAAACAACTGTTTTGAAAAGAGGAGGTATCGATCATGCTGAATGCGAAGCTAAGGTACCGGTAGTCAAATAGAAATCTTAAAGAAGAAATTATCCATGAAATGAATCACCCCGCCGCAAGCAGACGGGGTATCAAAGGCGAGATAAGGATATGAAACCATTTCGAAGCAAGCTTCGGGGTATGAACCCGCGGGGCAATCTAGTGTCAGAGACAAGGCAGAAGGAATGTTTCACGAAGCAAAAGGTAAGGCTAGAGAAATAGCCGGGGGAATAGCTGATAATCCCAAGTTGGAGGCCAAAGGCAACGCCGAAAAGATAGCCGGAAAAGTTCAGGAAAAGGTCGGTCAGGTCAAGAAGTTCTTAGGGAAGTAGCGAGAGGATGCAATAACAATTAAGACTTGGTTTATCCATAGGTATGCCATTGATTGAAAATTCTGAAGATTGTGTATCCGGCAAATCTTGCTTTCTGTTATCGGTCCAGTCCCTGTAGCAAAAAAGACGACATACTTCTTTATGAAAAGCGCTACAAAATAATTGTTAGTTCTGCGACATACATAAGTAATTATCTGCTGTATCCTACATACAGAGGCAATAAAATGATGTTCAAAATTGAACACTATCACATTTACACGTGTCTTGTGCATCAACTTTTTAATTCCAATTATTATAGATTGTAAGTCATGGCGCCATGTTGGGTGTCCTGCAAATGGAGGTATAAAATGACAAACAAAATGAAACTGATCTTTGTGGCTGTAGCCACTGTTTCTGCTGTCTTATTTGTGCTGATGAGCATGGGGTTTGCAATTGATATTGCTGACCGGATACTCTCAGCTATCGCTAATGCGCTCAGCCTGCATGAGGCGCCTACGCTTTCCGCTCTGGCAGTATTGGTAATTCCTGGTCTGTATATATACATTTCCTTCAGTGAGAAAAGACACCCATAACTTAAACTTAGCGCTTAATAAGGAAGGATAGGCAGCAATTGAAGAAGAGAAGCGGACTCAAATTAGAAGCAATAGTAAGGCATTCCATTCTGGTCATAGAACAACCACAATGGTTGCAGAAAGAGAGGTGCCGAAAGTAACTACCCCGCAGCAAGTATTACCGTGGGGTATCAAAAACAAGACAATAACATGAAATGAAGTACCCTGCAGTAATTTGTGAACAACCATCTTAGAGCAAGCCACGGGGTATGTCCCAGTGGGATAATTATCGGGAACAAAATAGAAATAAGGAGGAACTATATATGAAGAAACAGAACGTGTTAAGAATTTGTTTTACAGTGGTGTTTTTGCTTGCGTTCATAGCCTGTTCTTATAATGTACAAGCTGCGGAGAAAAGTCCAGAGCAAAAAGCAGAACAAAAAGCGGACAGGGAAGGCCTTAAGCAGGGGTTGGAAGATTCCCTGGGAATGCCAATTCTTAAAGGAGATCTCTGGCAAAAGATGACGCATGATTCCAAGGTGGCATTTATCTGGGGTTTCGGACATGTGGTTTCAATTGAATATTACCTGATGGACAAATTCCCGGAGCTTAAAAGGGACAGTTATGTCTCGAAGGTTGTCGAGGGAATGGCTAATACGCCCATGAATGAGGTTGTCGATCGGGTAACCAGATACTACGATATGCATCCGGATCATATTGAAAGGCCGGTGACTAATGTACTCTGGGATTTAATGATCAGACCGAACATAAAAACTGGTATTGCCGGCCGTCCATTAGCCGAGAAGCCATGAAAACGTTACAACTAATAAGGAGATTTGAGATGAAACGTATCGTGATTATTGTTGTTATGCTTGCATTTGTTTTTACCTTTGTCGGATGTGCAGGAATGAGTAGAACACAACAGACTACTCTGAGCGGGGCTGGTATTGGTGCTGTCGGCGGCGGTGTACTTGGAGCATTGGTTGGAGGAAATCCTCTTGTTGGAGCAGCCATTGGTGCCGGTGTAGGTGGGGCCGCAGGTTACGTAGTCGGCGAGAGCGGTGGGCACCGCCGGTAAGGCTTGAGAACATAAGGGCGAACCCATGATGGATGGGCGCTCTATCTTTTAAAAGAGAAAACAAAACATTGTAAACTTCATCAACACCAGGGGCATATCCTAATTTGGATATGCCTACTAAAAAAAGGAGGATTTATGAAAGCAAAGTTGGTAGCTCTTTTAGTACTGATTGGCGTTACTGGATTATTCTTAGGTGGATGCGGATGTTTCGTGCAAAAACAAAGAGGTGAAGCTGTTGCTCCTGTGCCTAAGGCAGTTGTACTTGCATCTGAGCCAGCCGAGAAGGTAGTTGCACTTGCATCTGAGCCAGCCGAGAAGGTAGTTGTCCTTGCTTTTGAGGACATACATTTTGATTTCGACAAGTCCACGCTTAAACCGGAAGCGCAGACAATACTGAAAAGAAATATTGAGGTGCTGAAACAAAACCCGAAAGCTCAAGTCCGTATTGCAGGATATACTTCTGCATCCGGGACAGATGCTTACAACCAGAAATTGAGCGAAAGAAGGGCAAATGCCGTCAAGGGGTACCTTATTAACGAAGGGCTCATTTTATCGGACAGGCTTTCCATGATCGGATATGGCGAGAAAAATCCGGCAATGTATGAAGCTGCGCCTAAAGAGCTTTACTCAGAAGCAGCAAAGGCAAACATGAGAGTTCTTTTTGAAATTGTCGTGCAATAGGAGCACTGAGGTAAGAATCAGAAAAGGTAGTTTACGTAGAGGAAGTACAGTTGTGTGATTTAAGGTTCTATGGGTAAAAAAATAAAGGAGAAAATAAGATGAAAAAGATGTTTGTGCTACCAATAGTTATAATGGCAGTGTTTATACTCTTTGCTGGTTCAGGTATTGTGCAAGCGCAATGGCAATGGTCTGATACAGATAAATGGCCTATGTATGCTATCACGTATGGCAAAGGTATTATACTGACCTCGCCTGACAGTGAAACCTGGACTATAAGGCATTCCGGAACTCACGTGCCTCTTGCCGGCATGGCATTCGGCAATGAGACTTTTGTAGCAGTGGGCGCCCGCGGTACAATCGTGACCGGCCCAAGGGACGGTGTAACATGGACCATCCGGCAGTCAGGCATCACCAACGACCTCTGGGCCATTAAGTTTGCAAAGGGAATCTTTGTGGCGGTCGGTTCTGAGGGTGTGATCATTACGTCGCCAGACGGATACGTATGGACCAAAAGGATAAATTTGACCCCCTATGCCCTGAGAAATATCTCCTATGGCAAGGGCAATTTTGTCACCATTGGTGAAATGGGCAACATCTTCAATTCACCCGATGGTATCGCCTGGACACGTCGGGCCACGCAATATACCGACCACCTCTTCGGTCTTGCTTATGCGAATGAAACGTTTACAGCCGTAGGAGGAAACGGAAGAATCATGACATCATCCGATGGCGGGATAACATGGGTTCAGCGTTATTCGGGAACGACGGAGTATCTTTCAGCTGTTACATATGGTGATGGGAAATTTGTGGCCGTAGGCGCATATGGAACGATCGTGACTTCACCTGATTCATGGAACTGGACCACAGTAGGGTCAGGTTCGCAAAGCTGGCTCGGGGCAGTTGTTCGTTCGAATAATAGATTCATTGTTATCGGTACGGATGGAACGATATTGGCATCGCCTGACGGGATAAGCTGGGCACCAAAACTCTAAAGATTTAGGAAAAAAGTTCCAAAGATAGGAGAAAATAAAATGAGGAAGAATATCTTATTGACAGTACTAATAGTTTTTGGATTAGCTTTGTTTTCGGGTTGTGTCTCTATGCAAACGTGGCCGGATGATCAAAGGAATGCAGAGAACAAGATGGTTGTAATCCAGGAGAAGATTGGAGATGGGCTGAAAACCGGTGCGCTTACCCCCGATCAGTCCCAGATGTTTCTGACAACATTGAAGGGTATTCAAACAGACTATGATGCACTGAGAGACAGAAGCGTCGACCGGATTGAGTGGGAAAACATTCATGCAAGACTTGATGCGCTTGGAAATGATATTAACAGGGCGATGGGCCGAACCACAAGAATTGAAGAACCAAGGAATGGAGACAGGATTGTCGCGCTCCAAAGGAGAATTGATGATGGAAGGCTCAACGGACGTTTGCCTCTGACAGAGGGGCGAGAATTTCAATCCAGACTGGACAACATTCGGCATAATTATTTGCGGATGACGGATGGAGGCAGATACGCCGCGTATGACGAGAGAACAGATATTTCCCGCAGGCTTGATTCATTGGAAATGGATATCAATCGTTATCGGTAGACGTAATGTGCCGATTACCACCAGGGAAAACGCAAGGATTATGACATCACCCGGCGGGACAAACAGGTTACTAAAGTTCTAAAATATGGAGGAGTGTAATGAAAGTAATGTATCGTGTAGTCCTAATGGTGGCTGCTGTAGCTCTGTTAGCGATCAGCATGCCTGTGCATGCGTCCAAGGTAGATGACCGCATCGAATCATCAGCCAGGAAGTCGTATGTGTTCAAGACCTACCTCCAGGCTGATGATATTAAAATCAAGTCCATGGATGGCGTTGTTACCTTAACGGGAACTGTCTCAGAAGAATCCCATAAATCATTAGCCCGGGAAACTGTGGCAAACCTGGCCGGGGTTAAGAGTGTGGATAACAAACTGGAAGTCAAAGGGGAATCCCCTGCTGAGAACTCAGATCCATGGGTCACGATGAAGGTGAAAAGCGCGCTCTTGTTCCATCGCAGCGTGAGCGGTATCAAAACTGAAGTCAACGTGAAAGACGGAATCGTTACCTTACAAGGCGAAGCGACCAGCCAGGCACAAAAGGATCTGACAACCGAATACGCCAAGGATGTCGACGGGGTCAAAGATGTAAAAAATGATATGACAATAGCGAAAACTACTAAGAAAGAGCGAACAGTAGGCCAAAAGATTGATGATGTATCCATCACCGCCCAGGTCAAGATGATGCTGCTCTATCATCGCTCGACCAGCGCCCTCAATACCTCTGTTACCACAAAAAAGGGTGTGGTTACATTGACCGGCAAGGCTGGTAATGCAGCAGAAAAGGATCTGGCCACCAAACTCGTCAACGACGTAAATGGCGTGAAGAATGTGAAGAACCTTATGATCATCGAGTAAATAGAAATAGACTCCTGCGGGCGCGTCCGCGGATGTCTATTCTGTAAGGAGAAGATCACATGCTATGGACAATTGCTGTAATACTGATAATTCTGTGGGCGCTTGGGTTGTTGACCAGTTACACAATGGGAGGGTTCATTCACGCCATACTGGTGATTGCCATTATTGTTGTGGTGGTCGGCTTCATCCAGGGGCGACGAGGGTAGTGAAGAATCTCTCTAACAGGGCAGAGCATTTGAGAGCAAAATGTAATTATAGATAACGGAGGCAACAAAATGAAAAGGCTACTTCTTGGAACAGTACTTTTGGCACTGGCAATTGTAGTTCCTGTTCCAACGATTGCACAGGTAAATTTAAATGTTAATATTGGCTTGCCGCCACCAATGGTATTTCAAGCACCTCCAGATGTGATAGTAATGCCTGATACCAACAGTGTTTATGTTGTTCCCGGGATAGATTTAGACTTGTTTTTCTGGAATGGCTGGTGGTGGCGTCCATGGGAAGGCCGTTGGTATCGCTCACGTTATTATAACCGGGGCTGGGGTTATTATAAAAATGTTCCAAGTTTTTATTTCGATGTAGACCCAGGTTGGAGAGGATACTACAGAGACCACAATTGGAATGGGCACCAGTGGAATTATGAACGTATTCCTAACCAACGACTTCGACAGAACTGGAAGAGCTGGCATAATGATCGACATTGGGAAAAGCAAAAAGCTTGGGGCGTCCAGGGTTATCAACCTCGACCGCAACAACAGAGACAGGAACTGAGACAGCAAAGACAACAACAATATCAACAGAGACCTGAGGTTCAGCAACATCAGCAACAGAGGCAGCAACAACAAAAACAACCTCAAGGCAAAGTTCAGAAGCCAGGACAACAACCTCAGGAGAAAGATCAGCGACAAAGACAACAGTCTCAAGAGAAAGTTCAGCAGCCAGGACAACAGCCTCAGGAGAAAGTTCAGCGGCAAAGACAGGAACCTCAAGAGAAAGTTCAGCAGCAGCAACACTCTCAGCCTCAAGGGAAACCTGAAAGAGAGCGGGAAGAAAAACAGGATAGAAAGTAGAATAATGTAATCTGGTTACATTGGCCGATCAAGCCAGAAACGAAGCCAAATTGAATACGGCCACCAAATTTGTTACAACGTAAACGGGGTGAAGAACATGCGGAACCTTGTGAATATCGTGTAGTGCAAATATATTCACTGCAAGACAAGGAATATATTTGAAAGGAGAATCACATGTTATGGACGATTGTTTTAGTGCTGATAGTTCTGCGATTGTTCAGGTTAGCGACCGGTTACACGAGGAGGGTTCATTCACGTCATACCGGTAATAGCCGTTATTATTGTAAAATACGGTTTCATTCAGGGGCGACGAGGGCAATAAGGCAATCCCATTGTCCCATTTAAAGCTAAGGAAAAGGGGATTTAGATGAAACCAAAAATCATAATTGCGATCATACTGATCGCTCTGGGAATTGTGTTGTTAGCTTACCAAGGTATTACCTATACGACCAGAGAGAAAGTTGTTGATCTCGGTCCCATTCAGGTGACGGCTGAGAAAACTAAAACGTTGCCGCTGCCGCCTATTGTGGGGGCTATTGCGCTTGTGGGAGGTATCGTACTGCTGGTTCTTGGAAATAAAAAGGGCTGATGAGAAGAAATATATGTTTAATTGCGAGGAGCTTTTCATGACGGACAAACGAAAATCATATGAAAAAAAATTTGATGCACAGTTGAAGGAATGGAGTGCCGAGATCGCCCTGCTTAACTCCAAAGCTGACAAAGCCAAAGCCGAGGAGAAGATTGAGTATTACAAAATGATAGAAACCTTACAAGGTAAGCAAGATGCGGCCAGGATTAAGTTGCAGGAGTTAAGGACCGCTGGTGATGATGCGTGGGCAGACCTTAAGGCAGCCACAGAAAACGTTTGGACTGAAGTTAAGACTGCCTTCCAAGGCGCGGCCTCAAGGTTCAAATAGGGCAAGGGATGCTGATTGCCAAGGAGTTAGAAATGAAAAAATATATCTACAGGATTCTTGGGTTGTTTGTTATTCTTGGAGCAATACTGCTTCACGGGGGGATAAATAAGGCAGTCGCACAAGTACAAGTCACCGTCAATCTCGGCCCCCCGCCGATCGTAGTTGCCGAGCCCCCGGCGGTGGTCATGGTCCCCCGCTCACGGGTCTACTTCGTTCCCGACCCGAATATTGATGTATTCTTCTATAACGGTTACTGGTGGTCTCCACGCGGAAGCCATTGGTACCGTGCGAAGGCATACAATGGACCGTGGGGAACTGTGGATAGACGTTATGTTCCCGCCTCCGTGCACCGTGTCCCCAGGGATTACCGGGTAGTGTATGAGAAAGAAAAGCACATCCCATACGGACAGTGGAAGAAACAATGGAAGAACCAGGATAAAAAAGAGACGAAAATAGACAAAGAAGAGAGGAAAGAAGATAAAAGGGAGTACAAGCAAGAGCAAAAGCGGAACCGCGGACATGGCCAGGGCAAGGATTAGGATAATAGAAGAAGTTGGAGTATATAACAGATTTTAAATTTGAGTGAGAGATGATGAGCGTAAACGGAGGAGATAGCATATGCGCAGGACTTTTGTCGTATGTTTTTTCCTGGTAATTTCAATTTTATTATTTACCCGATGGTGCAATATTTTATATGGCAATGATTCATTGTCTGCAGGACGTGAATCACTTATCGATAAGTACCATCAGATTGAAACAAAGCTGGAGAAAAGTTCTTTTGGCATCCCGGTCTATTTAGAATCGTCTGTAGAACAGAATGCATCCCATGTCGATATCTACGGTATTGTTGAACATTCATTTACCATCGTACAGAATGTGCTTCGGGTTCCAACTAACTGGTGCGATATTGTTTTGCCGCATATTTATGTGAGAGCATGTTATTACAAGAAAGTAAACAATACATGGCTGCTCAATACATATAACTTCGATAAATTCTCCGAATCTCTTGATGACGCATATCAAATGAAATCAGAATATCGCGTCACCAAGTCGCAACCCGGATATTTTGATATTTCACTTGCTGCAAAAGAAGGTCCCTTTAATACAAAGGAACACCAATTTAAATTTGAGGCAGTGCCGCTTGACAAAGACAAAACCTTTATTCATTTACAGCATTATTTTGCATACAGCACCATAGGATATTATATTATGAAAATATTCGGGGGCAGCAAACCAGGTTTCAGTGTAATAGGTATGAATAGTGATGGTAGCCCTATTTATACGAATGGTCTGAGCGGGGGAGTCGAGCGTAACGCTGTGTGCTATTATTTTGCAATTCTGGCATACCTGGATACGCTTAAGACTCCTGCCGGGCAACGCTTTGAGAAACGAATCAGCCAATGGTATGATTTGGCAGCTCCATACAAAATACAGATTTTTGAAATAAAAAAGGAAGAATATATTACCGACAAGAGACAGGCCGATAAAGTCAGCAAAATTCTTCAGGAAGGCCAGACAAACAAAATAGAAAATAGAATAGGGAGGTATATTAAATCATGCCTTTAATTCAAGTAGTAGTAACCCTGGTCGTGGTTGGTGTTATTCTCTGGCTCATCAACCGATTTATACCAATGGCGGGCTCCATTAAATCGATCCTGAACGCTGTTGTGGTCATTGTCGTTGTGCTTTGGCTCCTGAGTGTTTTTGGGCTTATAGGTTCCCTCTCCAGGATCCACATAGGGAAATTACTGTCAGAATAAAGCGGGAAATGATTCGAATAAAGAGGAGAAAATGACAGAAAAAGTTCCCACAATGGTAAAACATTCCGGTATGGGGGCTATTCCCCATACAAATGGTGTTACCTTTCGTGTATGGGCGCCACATGCCGAAAATGTTTACTTGATAGGAACCTTCAATAGCTGGGATGAAAAAGGTGCAAACGACAGCGTGGTTATGGTGGTTAATATGACGAATCAAAGCCGCGATGCTTATATCATCGGTCTTTCAAGGAAAGGATTATGGAAAACACGATTTAACAGTGACTCCTACAACTATGACCCAAACTTCTACAATCATCCTGCACCTGACGTCGAAGCGAATGAAGAAGAATCCAATGAATTGCCCTGTTCAGGTGAAATAAGTATAGGGCCATACACAGTGGTGATTTTCTCGCAGGATGAATAGATTCGATGAGATTCAAACAATTCAAAAAGATTTTCATGAACTTTGGTCTCATCTGGCAGGCTTTAAAGAAATTCAATGGAGATAATGGCTTTTTCTTATCTTCGGGGATTGCTTTTAATATTCTCGTCAACTTGATTCCTTTTATCGTGGTGCTGCTGGCATTGGCTGGAGCTTATCTTTACAATGCGCAGGAAGTGCTGAATCATATTCGCGCTTATTTCAGGTATGTGATTCCAGCATTGGATCCAGATATTATGAAAAAACTTATCGACGTTATCCAGAACCGTCAGATTGTGGGAATCCTGGGATTTGTAAGTTTACTCTGGTTTTCCACATTTGTCTTTGGTTCTTTACGGATCGCTCTTAATATCGTTTTTCGCGTTGAGAAGAGTGGGGGAATTTTGCGTGGAATCGGCATTGATCTTCTGATGATTTATCTGGCGGGAACCCTTCTTCTTGTAAGCATGATTCTTAGCTCCGCTGTCACCTTCTTACAGAGTTACCAGGGACAGATTTCGGTAGCGATAGGACCGACGATTCAATGGATTCTGAAATACCTGCTCCCCTTTTTCCTCACTGTCGGCATGTTTTTTTTGATTTACAAAATAATCCCAAATAAAAAGGTTCACTTCAAGTCCTCCCTTCAGGCAGCATTCTTTACCGGCCTGCTCTGGGAAATAGCCAAACATCTTTTCACCTGGTATGTTGTCCATCTTGCCAGGTACTCCTTTTTTTATGGTTCATTAAGTACCCTTGCCATTTTAGTTTTGTGGGTCTATTATTCTTCGACGATTCTTGTTGTGGGTGGGGAGTTTGCATATTTTCTGGAAGAAGATCGAAAAAGATCGACGGTATTATAATGTCCAAAAAAATCTCCATTTTTCAGATTCATAAAAATCTGTCTGTTTAAGGTTTCTGCACATGCGACCGTATATGAATATCGCGCTGAGGCACAGGGATAGTTATCCCCTGCTCACGCAGAGATTTCTCAATGTCTATATGAAGTTCATGAATAATAGTGAGACGATCTGACAATTGTTTTGCAAAAGCAAAGACTGTAAAAGTCAGTGAATTCTCTCCAAAATCAAGTAGGCTGACCTGAGGCTCCGGTTTTTGAAGCACAAGAGGGATGACCATTTTTCGAAATGACCTTTGGTTTTGCATCCATTTTCTGCAGAAGGCGGTTTATTTTTTCTTCTTCTACGGGGGCCGACTTCAGTGATTGTAAATAGAAGAGCGTATAAGATTCATAGGCCGCTGCCATCTCAAGTGAATTATTGGCCTGTCGATATTGACTGAGGAGCTTGTTTCTCAGTCCCTGTTCCAACTCTTTGTCGCCTTCTATTTCTTTAATTTTTTCCTTTATCTTTTCAGAACTAAGCATAAGAGATGTAACAGATACATGTGCGGACGCCGTCAGGCCTGTTTTCTGTGCATAAACAAAGGGAATGATGCAAAGAAGAATAAACGTTATGAAGGAAAAAACAGCAAGGGTCTTTTTCCAGAGTGATTTTAAATAATTAGCGGTTAATGATTTCATAGTTTTATCAATATTAAGTAAACATCAGAGGAAAAAAGGCTATCCTGCGGGCACCTCTACTCTAATATTGCTATTGCGGGCTCCATGTATGCCAAACTGCTTCCCTACCTATGGTTACGTCTCCCTACTGATGACAAGCAACGGCACGCCGGCATGCCTGATAACATTTTCAGAGACAGAGCCCATAAGCATTTCTGCTATGTTTGAGCGGCCATGGGAACCCAGCACGATGATTGAGGCCTTTTCCTTCGCGGCCGTATCCATTATCACCTTGAAGGGATTGCCCGTCCTTACTTCCAGTCTTACACGGAATCCCTCCGACGTTAAAGCTGTCTCGACGGCAGTCATCTCCGACGACACCTCCTTGTCAAGAGTCTCCATTATCCGGAGGTACTGGTCGGGAGCCCTGGAGGAGAGGACGGTTAATTCCTTTTCGTCAATTACATGGAGGGCGATGACTTCCTGCGCCCCTGCGCCCTTAAGTTGGGTGATATATTCCATAGCCTTCCTGGCCACATCGGAAAAATCGGTGGGGAAAAGGATCTTTTTAAACATGATTAGTTACCTCCCGGAACTTGAATATAGTGCTTAAATCCGAAGTAGTCAAGACACATGAGGCAAGATGTATCCATAATGTTTTGGGCCAGCCTCTGTTTCTTGAGTGGTTCACACTTTTGTCTTGAGTATAAAGGTGCAATCAGCCGTTCGGGGGGGGCAGAGGGAACCCTTGAGGGGAAAATTGATATTTGGAAAGAATTTAGAGAAGACAACGCCTCTACGCCTTCACTTTTTTGCTTCTCGGTGAACTCTCGAAATAATTCCTCATCTTTCTCTTATTTTTCCATAGCAGGCAGGCCACCATATCCTCTTCAATCCCTGTAGCAAAAAAGATTACAGCATAATTGTTGATTCTGCGACAGACATTAGAGGCTTTCTGTTATACAGTAATTTCTGTATTTTGCGTTGTACAGATATGGAAAACATATCATGAAGGCAGCTCCTCTGTCGGATATGAATTGCCTGAACAGATATAACACTGTAAAGGGAATTTAAGAAATGAAACCAGTTCCCCTATTGTTCGGAAAGGACACCCATCGGGTCCTATTTCATCAGCGGAGAAGAGGAATCCCCCCATCTCTTCTCCGCTTCTCTAATTAGTGTCCATCCGGAAATTCCGGACGAGAAACTAATTAACAGAGCAAGTAGATCCCTGGCAGCGTATTTCATTTATCAGCGAGGGGAATACCCAAAACATTTAGGATGAAAGTGATGTCAGGCAGGTGTGCATCATTATGTTATGAGGGGTTTTCTAAAGATTGTATTATTTTGATGATAGAAAAAACGATGGAGTACACTTGTACTATTACATTGTTAAATCGTCCCATAAACTTTGTAAGAAGATGCCGCTAACGGAATCAATGGAGCTACGTCCGTGCCTATTCCTTTGCTCAATATCAAACCGATAGAAGATCTCCACGCCATGCCTATCACGGAGTCTACACAAAGCTGGGGGCAAGACCTGAGGGACGCACTGAAGCGTGCTGTAGGTAAAAGTTTTCGTGCCCTTATTTATAGCAATGTTATGCCCTCACCCGGAATCCGGTAGGTGAGAGTAATGAGGGCTATGGCTTCCTGAAAAGCTGCGGAACTTGTATGAATTCACAATACAATGTTATAAATGAAAACAGAGACACAGCCATTTCACGAGCGGCTGTTGTAAATTAATGGAGGGAATATTGAGAAAATCAAATGAGCAAAATAAGCCAATTTCTGAGAATGTGAAAAAGGTAAAACAAGCCGAGAAAGCGAGCCAGAAGGAACACGAGATCGCGGAACAACTGTTTCACTCGAAATGCGAAGACTTAGGCGAACAAGAAAGGAATGTTGCACGCCACCTTGCCTCAAGGACTCATATTGCAAGGAACACGTCTCAAGAGTTTGCCGACCAATTGACATTTGGCCAGCAACTCGCGGATCGTGTAGCGGCTTTCGGCGGCTCCTGGATCTTCATCTCACTGTTCGGGACCGTACTTTTCCTTTGGATTGCGCTCAACTGGTTCCTTCTTCTCAAATTTAACACCACTTTCGATCCTTATCCTTATATTCTCTTAAATCTTGTCCTGTCAATGTTGGCTGCTATTCAGGCACCGGTAATACTGATGTCCCAGAACAGGCAAGCCCATAGGGATCGCCTGGCTGCCGAACACGACTATGAGGTAAATCTAAAGTCAGAACTCGAAATAATGATGCTCCACGATAAAGTAGATGGACTCAGAGAGAAACAGTGGAGCGAACTAATCGCAATTCAGCAGGAACAGCTCAAACTCCTGGGACAGCTTATTGATGGTTTGAAGAACCGTAAATGAGCCCCTTTCGTAAAGGAGATTATTCAAAGGCCTTATATCATTAATAATCTTGTCTACGGTTTTCAAAGTATGACCAACGATTCCTTTAGCATGTCACCGCCTCTGGCGGTTGTAATTTACTTTATCTTTGCGGCTTTAGTTATCAATGCGAAATTTTAAATGAATTCAAACCATAACTCTGTCACAAAAAAGATGACAACATAATTGTTGGTTCTGCGACAGACAGGAATAAGTGCTTCTGGTATCGTACTGTATATGGTTTTCCTGGTGCAATTGATAAAGGCTTGTTGTGATCGTGGAATCGCCCGGTTAAAACCTTTGTTCTCACAGAAAGAAAGACAGAGCATTAGTCCCATTCAGGAGCATGATCTTTATGTAATGGACTTGCTGCGATATCTCCAAGACCGGAGAAGGGATTGAACATAACAGGATGTGGCAATGTTATACAAATTTACCACCAAACTTATCACAAGGAGGAGCACCGCTATGAAAAAAAGAAATATCCTTATCAGTTATCTGGTCATGCTTATGCTGATCGCCACCTTTGTTGCCTGCGCATCGACACCTAAACAGGAAAGTACGGGTGAATTCGTTGACGACTCGGTTATCACGACGAAAATAAAAACATTACTTGCAAACGATGACTTTCTTAAGTCATTCAAGATCAGCGTTGAAACTCGCAAGGGTGTTGTCCAACTAAGCGGCTTTGTTGATTCTCAAAACGCTGTTAACAAAGCGGACCAAATAGCAAGGGGCGTCGGTGGGGTCAAATCCGTCATGAATAATCTGGCCGTGAAGTGAACAATCCCACAGACTGTTATCTTTCCAGAAATGGAGCATGGTAGTCACATGATGATTGAGGACCTTAAAGACAGAGCCACGGCTCTGTCTTTAAGGTTTCTATGTTATGGCCTGAGAAATGAACTACCATGGGGCAATCAGCCAAGGGACTTGTAAAGATTTTTCACTAAATGCAATGTTTTAGTCAACATAAGAAACCGGCAGAGTTATTAGAAGAGGAGAAATAATGAAGAGATGGGTTGAATTGATGATCTGTTTGTTTTTTGCAATCGTGGCGATAGTTCCTTCAGCTCTGGCCGCAGATGCACCGGCAGTAGTGGTTGGTCGCATATATACTATCGAAGGAGATCTGCTCCGTTATGTTCCCGAGGAGAAAGACTGGGTAGCTGCAGTTAGGGATGCACCTTTTAGTACAGGGGATACCCTTTACACGGGAAATGAGGGCATGGCCGAGCTTGTTGTCCCCAACGGGACCTGGATCAGGATTGGAGACAACACTCAGATTCAGTTTATTGCCCTTGACACGGATGTGGCCGAAATGGATGTAGCTTCGGGCATGGCCCGTTTCTATAACAAAGGATCCGATACAGTCATCAAAACAACAAGCCCCTTCGGGTATGTCCTGGCCTATCCCGGAGCGATTTTTGATTTCTATGTGGGCGAAAACTCTGCGGAAGCTGTGTCAGTAAAAGGAAAGATTACCTTTGTACACGCTGCAACCAATTCCAGGTATGAAATATCTCCAGGGAACCCTTCAATCCTTGCCGACCAGAACCAGGTAACTTCAGAGGGTGGCGGTATTGATCCCAACTGGGATGCATGGAATAATACCCGGGAAAACTTCTGGGCATCAAAGGCCAGGATGGGAGGGAAATCGGTCGGATATCTTCCACCAGGCCTCCAACCTGAAGCATATGTCCTTGAAGAGAACGGGAGATGGGAGAATATTCCCTATGAGGGCAGAGATCGCAGGTTCTGGCGGCCTACGACCGTGAGTGCGGGATGGTCGCCCTTCACAGCAGGGCGCTGGACTGATTGGGACGGGGATCAAACATGGATTCCGGAAGAACCCTTCGGTTATGTTACCCACCATTACGGCAACTGGATTTACACCCGGAATCACTGGTATTGGGCTCCGCCTGTGGTGAGCATGCGCGTCGGTCTTCCTCTTCTCGACATTGGCTTATTCTGGAGTCCCGGAAGAGTTTCATGGATTCACAGTGGAGTTTATGTGGGGTGGGTGCCTCTGGCGCCGCGCGAGACCTATTACAGTCACCGCAACTGGGGAGGTCCTCATGAGGTGGTCGTAACCAATGTCAATCTTGTGCAATTAAACATTAATATCCGGAATTATGCTTATGCAAACCGTGCCATCGTGGTCCCTCAGAACGATTTTTACCGTGTGAACAATTACAGGAATGTAAGAGCGACCAATATAAACTCCAATACCATCATCAACAACTACCGTGCAGCTCCGGTCATCAATAACACCGTGATGAACAATTACACGACAAACAAACAGCGGTTTAACTATACCAACGCCACGGTGAAGGAAAAGCCTCACAATACCGTGGTAAATCGAATCAAGCAGAATGAGGCAACAATTCAGAGTAGCAAGAAAGAAAATGCTGGCGTGGTCCAACAACAGGTAAAGAGAATCGGGGAGGGCAAGGTTAACCGTGAGGCCCGGATTGAACCCCCTAAGACCACGAACTATATCGTACCAGCCAATCAAGTGAATCAGCCCAAATCGGAAATAAAGTTCCAGCAGAGGGAGATTAAAGGTGCCGGAAGGGGAACCTCCAAAGTCCAGCCTGCTCAGGTTGTTGTACCTCAGTATGTGGCGCTGGCAAGGCCAGGTCAAAAGAGACAGGTTGTAGTGCCTCAGCACACAGCACCGGCACAACCTGAACACCCGAGTCAAACTGTGGTGCCAGAACACACGGCACTGGCAAGACCTGGTCAGATAGGCAAGGTTGTCATACCCGAACATGCGACTCCGGTAAAACAGGGTCAGAAGGAACGTCCAGGTCAGGTTGTCGTGCCTCAGCACACAGCACCGGCACAACCGGGTCAAACAGCTACGGTTGTAATACCTGAACACGTATTACCGGCAAGATCGAGCCAAGCCGGGCCTCCCGGTCAGGTCGTTGTGCCTCAGCACGTGGCACCGGCAAAGCCAGGTCAAGCGAGACAGGTTGTCGTGCCTCAGCACACAGCACCGGCACAACCCGAACATCCGGGTCAGGCCGTGGTGCCCGAACATGTAGCACCGGCAAAACAGGGTCAGATAGGCCAGGTTGTCATACCCGAACATGCGACACCTGTAAAACAGGGTCAGAAGGAACGTCCCGGTCAGGTTGTCGTGCCTCAGCACACAGCACCGGCACAACCGGGTCAGCCCAAAAAAATTGTAATCCCTGAGCATGTGGCACCTGTGAAACCGGTTCAACAACCGGAACACGTAACACCGGCAAAACCCGAACAACAACCACCTAAACAGGCTACGCCCGTAAAACCGAGTGAGAAAGACAAGCCCGCTGCAAAAACGGAACAGAAGGATGATGCTGCTGTAAAATCTGATAGTGTTGCTCCGGCAAGGCCTGGTCAGAAGGATAAGTCTCAAGTCGGGCCCGGACAGCAGGAGAAGCCTCGATGATTCATCCTACCCTAAAATATTTTAAGAGGTGGACATGAAGAAGATTATTTTTGCACTACTGTTTGTCATTCTGGCGCACCCCGCCATGGCTCAGGAGGTTTATGTCAACGCCGGGGTTACGCAGGACGTCAAAACAGGCACTGCAGCAATGCAGTGGTCGGTCACTTACCGGCAGGCCCTCGGAGAACACACCGCATTTAGCTTTTCCTATATAAACGAGGGTCACCAACCGAACCACTATCGCGATGGCCTTGCTGCCCAAATTTGGGGGCGTACAACAATACTTGATCCACGTTTGTCCTTAGCCCTTGGCGTCGGGCCCTTTGCGTATGCCGATACAAAGGTCACCGCTGTGAGAGATATCTACGAGGACGCCCACGGCTTTGGGATCATCTCCAGCGCGACCGCCACATGGCTGGGGCTAAGCCCTTTTTTGCTCCAGGTGCGTCTCAACTACATTGCGACCCAACATAGCTTCGACACCCTATCGGCTACCTTCGGGATCGGCTATCTGCTTGATGCCAAGCCCTCACAGCCCAAACCAGCCCAGAGTGCGTGGAAGACTGACAATGAAATCACCCTTTTGCTTGGCCAAACGGTCCTGAACAGCACTAGGGGGGAGAAGGACACTGCCATGAGCGTCGAATACCGGCGCAAGCTTTTCCGCTATATGGACTGGACGGTCGCCTGGCTCAATGAAGGTGATACCCGCCCCATCGGCCGCTGGGGTGTTAACACTCAACTATGGGCTGTACGGGATTTCTTCAACGATCATCTGGTTCTTGGCATCGGCGCCGGTCCTTATTTTGCTCGTGACAAATACAGCGGTGATGATGGACAGAGAACTACAATAGCTGGAGACCTCAGTTTCATGGCTGCTTACCGGTTTCATCCATGCTTCGCGATACGCGCTGCCTTTAGCCGGATAATTACCGACTACAGCCGTGACACCGATGTATTTATGGGCGGGTTCAGTTACCGGTTTTGAAGGGAATTACCAGAATAACAAGAATTTATTTCAGCTAATTTAGCAAGCCCTGGGGATTACTCTATATTGTTAGGTTTGCTCCAAATCCAAATGCAATTTTAATTGTTTTCCGGATGCCGTTTTATAGGGAGGGAATAAAATCATGAAACGCCATAAAATAGTATTCAAAACAATTATTGCGATGATCTTCGCGTGCGGATTGATAGCTGTGAACAGTTGGGCCTTTGCCCAAGGCAGTATTGCGGGTTCCATAAGGGATTCCTCAAATAACAGGGGCATTGAAGGGGTGATCATCACAATAAGCGATGTGAGTACCGGTATGTTGGCAGGAACGGGTATTACTGATGCGTCGGGTAACTATTCGGTGGTCGTTCCATCACCGGGAAACTACATCCTCATTTCGTCAAAAACAGGATATGACAATATACTGACATCGGGCATGATTGAGCTTTCCGATATAACCCCTAATAGGAACATAAATATCGCTATGGCCAAGAAAGGATGGTTGAAGTACAAGCCCAAGATGCAGACACCAGTCTTGAATTGGGATACAGGGGCTGGCAAGAGCTACCTAATCCCGGCCCTCGAAATCCCGGCCTTCATTCTGGCCCTCAATGGGTACAACCGGATTGCCAGCCCCAATGAGGAACAGGATGGGAAAAAAGTCTACAGCGTGACCTGGTCCACCTTCCGGGACCACGTCGACCATGGCCCATGGGGGTTCGACCAGGACGCCTTCAAGGTAAATCAGCTATTGCATCCGTACCAGGGGTCCATCTACTACGGATTCGCGCGATCGGCCGGGCTCAATTTCTGGGAGTCGTCCGCCTATACCTTCGCGGGCAGTTTTCTTTGGGAAATGGGTGGTGAGACAACGTCGCCCTCCATCAATGACCAGATCGCCAGCGGTATTGCAGGAGCCTTTTTCGGGGAGCCGCTTTTCCGGATAGCCAGCCTGCTGCTCGAGAGCGGCTGCGAAAACCCGGGGTTCTGGCGTGAGCTGGGCGCTACACTGATATCGCCCCCTACCGGCTTTAACCGCCTTGTCTTCGGTGAACGTTTCACGCCTGTCTTCCCAAGCCATAATCCGGCCACTTTCTGGCGCTTGAGATTCGGTGCTTTTTTTACCGACCGCGTGAAAGACCAGGGCAGTCTGAGCCCCGTCGGCGGGACAGAGGGGACTATGGACTTCTCCATGGCCTATGGGCTTCCCGGGAAGCCGGGCTATGACTATACGCGCCCCTTTGATTACTTCCACTTTGAGGCCATGGCTACCAGCAATCCGGACAACCTCCTCGAGGATGTCATGATTCGTGGTCTACTCTTTGGAAAGAAATATGAAGCAGGCGAATCCTATAGAGGCGTATGGGGACTTTACGGCGGCTATGATTATATATCGCCGCAAATCTTCCGTGTCTCAAGCACGTCCGCCTCTCTCGGCACTACCTTTCAATGGTGGCTCACTCAAAAGGTGGCGCTCCAGGGCTCGGCACTTGGCGGCGTTGGCTACGGCGCAGCCGGCAACATCTCCGGATCAGGAGAACGGGACTACCACTACGGCATCGCTCCGCAGGGACTCCTTGCGCTCCGTCTCATCCTTGACGACAAGGCCATGCTTGACGCGACGGCTCGCGGGTACTATATCAGCGGCATGGGCTCCACCGAGACAGGAGGAAATGAGACCATCGGCCGCCTGAACATGGGGCTCACAGTTCGCATCTACGGCCGCCATGCTCTCGGAATCCATTACATGGCATCGGGTCGGGATGCGCACTATTCTGACCGGGCCGACAGTCGCCAGACAGCGGGGACATTCAGCCTCGTTTACACCTTACTCGGCGATACTAAATTCGGCGCTGTCGAGTGGCGCTGATGTCCTGTAAACTGGAGTTAACAGAGAAAAGAATATGAAGAGACAACTAATCATTGCGGTCATATTAATTATTCTTGCTTCTACCATGGTCCTTGCTGAAAATACGAGATCCTGGGAAAATACAAACGAGACAATTGAGTACCTGCTGGCTTTTGTTGCAAAATCCGATTATATCTTTATTCGGAATGGTCAATCTTACACTGGTAAGCAGGCCTCATCTCACATGAAAACTAAGCGTCAGTATTTCAAGAACCAGATTGCAACCCCCGAAGATTTTATCCAATTTGCTGCCACCAAAAGTCTTCAGACAGATCAACCATACATGGTCAGGACAAAAGAAGGGGAAGAATTACGCTGTGACGAGTGGATGAAAAAGGTTCTGAAAGAATACAGAAGATCCATGAAAGAATAACATGTCCTTCTGGGATTTCCGGTGATTTTCTCGCAGAATTGATAGGTTACAAATCCTTGTCGCAAAAAAGACGATATGCTTATTAATGAGAATACTACAAAATAATTGTTAATTCTGTGACAGACATGAGTCAGTGCTTCTGGTATCGTACTGTAGATGGCTTGCTGCGATATCTCCAGAGCCTGAGAAGGGATTAAACATAACAGGATGTGAGCAATGCCATACACATTCACCACCAAATTTATTACAAGGAGGATGACCACTATGAAAAAAAGAAATGTTTTTATCAGTTATTTGCTCATGCTTATGCTAATAACCACCTTTGTGGCCTGTGCATCTTCACCCAAATAGGAAAGTACAGGTGAATTCGTTGATGACTCGGTCATCACGACGAAGGTAAAATCACTACTTGCAAATGATGATTTTCTCAAGTCATTTCAAATCAGCGTTGAAACTCGCAAGGGCACCGTCCAACTGAGCGGCTTTGTGAATTCTCAGGATGCCTTAAACAAAGCGGATCAAATAGCAAGGGGTGTCGGAGGGGTAAAATCCGTAAGGAATAATCTGATCGTGAAGTAAACTACTATAAGACCTTTGCACGGTAATTTACCCTGAAATAGCTTGTAACTATATGATATATATGGTATATTGATGATTATCCCACTCCAAGGAGTCATCCTCATGACAGATAAATTCACCACGCCGAGCTTTGCTGATTATTTCGTCG
>JAPLKB010000046.1 GCA_026388275.1 Pseudomonadota bacterium | reverse complement strand
TGGCCGTTATTGCTGCAATGAGAAAATTGCTTCTTATCGCACATGCTGTATATAAGGGTAAAGTACCATATCGTGATGTATGATAAAAAAACTAAAAAAGGAGAGTTTTGGGCTTGACATTAATGACAGTATCTGACCCCGATGTTCTCCCTTGTAGCCGGTCTTCCTGCTTATATTGAATTGAAGGCATAATTCGTTGACAGGGAAATACTCATTCAAATATTCTGCTATAAATCTTACTCTCTGGTTCATAATGGTAACTCCTTCCCAACCCATAGACACCTCCTTATCTGTGTGTCTATGAATTAATACTAAAGTGTTACCTATGTCCCCAGAATAATCTGTTACCTATCTCCCCGTTCGGTCACCTGACGGATATTGCTGCGTCTCCAGTTTTTTCTATATCTTCAGTTCTGAAATTCTAACATCACTAATTTCAATTCGTCCTTGTCCAGGTGTGTATTGCAAATGTATTCTTATGCTTTTGTTATAGTCAGCTTTGAAATTCAATTTAATTTTTTCTCCCTTTATTGAGGGTGTCTTAAAGGGAGTCAAAACATTCACGCCATCAGGCTTTACACCTGTGTCGTCATGACACCAAAGTTGAAACATTCCGGTCGTGCCAGTGTCAGATTTTGCAAAACAGGATATTTCATAAGTTTTGCCGATCTCCAGTATATAGTTCAAGTCAAGATGTGAACCATCTGTCCCCTGTGGTGTTTGTACTGATGTTCCGGTAAAAATCATTTTGTCACCAACTATGCTTGCATAATTACTGCCCCAATGATTAAGCCACCATAAATTATTGATTGGTATCTTTTCAGATTTCTCTTTAATTTTCTCAATATCGTTAAATATTTTGCTGATTGATGCAATTAGCTGCTCAGAGTTTTCCTCCGTTTTTAGTGATTTTAATTGAACTTTTAGTTCTTCCAAATCGGATACGACTTCCTTGGTTCTAAGAAAAGTAGAAACAAAATTTTTTTCGTCTTTATAATCTTTAGGGGCGTAAAGTTTTTGATGATGACAGATTACTAAATAGGTGAATACACCTAGAACAACAAATGGAAAAATAATGATAAACCAAATTAAAGGCAGTCTTTCTCCTGAGCCGTGTAAGTTATTTAGGCCGGTGCCTAAAACTAAACAAGCGACTCCATAAATCGATGAAACAAAAAGACCAATTATTCCCAGAGGATTGTTTGTAAGTCCTTTTGTTTTTTCCATAAAGTCAGTCACAGGGTTATTCATAATTATCCTTTAAATTAGCTGCCAACGCAAAGGTCAGCGAGCCGCGCTTATTGCGGATTCGCTGCACCGCCTTGTTGGGCAACACATTGTTATTATTAAAGATATAATCATTGTGTCGCATTATATATTCAAATGTCAAGGGCAGACCCCTTTGTTTTCCCTGTCTTTTACTTGTATTACTTCTGAAAGCTTTTCTTTATGGTTATATCCAAGGGAGGTTTTCATTTGCAGTCTAAGATTTCAATTGCCGCACTTTTCACTTGGTCTACCGGGGAAGGCATAATCCCTACGTTAATGTCCTTAAATGTCCTTTTTGAATGCGGAGATACAATATCATAGATAGTAAAATTCAAAGTTCCCAATTTGGTTCCACTTGCCGCGAAGAATGACATTATTCCATTAATGTCTTTGCATGTTTCGTCTAAAGTGTTTTCAATTGTTATTGACGTTAATATGGCTACAGTGCCAAAACCACTTCTCTCCCAATTGAACTTAACGCCATGGCGCGATTGGCTCAACTTTTTGACGTAGTTGGCCGCTTCCTTTTCCTTCCTGATTCTGTCGGGGGAATTTTTCTCCTTTTCCCATACTTGACCAAAAAGTGTTAACCCCTCCTTTTTCCATTCCTCCGATTTGACATCTACCATGTTGAGATACTTCTTGGCATCGTCCAGCCTACCAGAAGCAAGAGACTCTTTAGCTTTTCTTATATTTGTCGCATCGCGGTTGTCTATACTTTCTGAGAGCGCTTTTCCTTCTGTATTCCATACCTTAGAATTTCTTGGAACGAGTTTCAGAAAGTTTTTAGCCTCGTCTATTTTGTCGTCTGATACGGCTCTCTTGGCGTTTTGAATATTCCTTTGGGCCAAATCCTCATTTGGACTACACGCACATACCCACGCTGCAAAGAACAAAAGAAAAACGTACTTCAATGGCACCCTAAGTTGTTTATATCGTTCGTTCATGAACTATCACCTTCCGACTGTGTAATATGCTTGCACACGGTAGCTCTATTTTGGTTCCAACACGGGCGTCAGCCAGACGCGCTTCGCGTGGATTGGCTGCACACACTCGTTAGGGGGTATTTTATGATTCATTTCTTGCTCAACAATGCAATAACGATAGCAGTAATCGTAGACGCTATAGCCGCTACCGCAGCTACAATTGCTGCTATTTTTGCCCATCGTGCGGAACGTGCAGCCGCAGCAGCTTCATCGCGGGCGATAGTGTTGGCCTCCCGTGCAAATGAGTTGGCCTCAGAAGCAAGTAGATTGGCATCTTTCGCTACTGCAAGGGTTTCTTCTTCTCGTGCATCTCGTTTGGAAGAAGCGTCGGCAAAAGCGGCAACCTGCTTAGAGCGTAGCCAGCTTTCGACTTCATCCCGTGTTTTTGAGCCAGGATCTCCATGAACGCGACCCGTCGCCATTTCACGCAAAACGGTATCCACACCTTTCTTTTCGAGGAGGTCAAGTTGTTCTTTGTTCATGTTCTATCTGTCCCTAACAATTAACTATACATCTCTACTGCAACATATCCCAATATTTCTTCATTGGCGCCATATATCCCCCTCAATAGTCTGGATATACGGCAGCCTTGAAAATCTCTCTTATCCATCCAAGGGCCTTTTAACGCTAAGCTCCGTTTTATTCAATATGTTTGTGTAAATCATTGTTGTTGAAACATTAGTATGATCAAAAAGTTTCTTGGCAGTACTTGTATCGTAGTTTACATCCTATATGTGAGCTGCAAAAGAATGATAGAAAATGTTTTAATTATCCCCCTAACACCCACCCTTTTTTATTTCTATTGTCCTGCTATTTCAATAACATGTCAAGACATTTATCAAACATTACACTTTTCAATCTGCCCGTAATGAGGAACCCCGAACATTGATAAATTTTTGTTCGTCTCAGTATACCGTCTTCCCAATTAATATTCTCCGACACAGTGTCGGAGAATATTAATATTCCCGTAAATCAAACATGGAGGCTGTTCTACATAATTTAACTTTTTGAGAGGTATCACGGGAGGTCAAATATTATGATACAGACTGAATAATGAGCAGGTAGAGAAAACACGCGATGAGGCCTGAAGGCATTACTAAGAAAATCCGTGAAACTGTTTCACGGATTTCTAAAATATCTGCTAAGTCAATACAGGCAATGTTTTGCTCAATATCATTTTTAAAACCTGTTTATAGGATTTTAAGGTATTGTCATCAAAAAGTTTCGTGAAAGTTTGTTAGGAAGATTGAACAAGCCAAAACAAATGAACCTCCCCGCAGCAGAGCTGCGAGGTATCAGAGGAATGGGGAACATGATTATTCCCCCCCTCACCCTGCCCTCTCCCTCAAGGGGCGAGGGAATGTGGTTACCCCGAAGCAGAGCTTCGAGGAATCTATTGATTGAGCAGGGAAAAAGGGATTTGAAAATGAAAAACAGATGGAATGTAGAGAATAGAATTGAAAATGAAGAAATTCGCCCCCTTCTTTATTCCGGATTCACATATGCTGAATCCGGTTTGAGTGGGCAGCGGCATGTCGGGGATTTTGCAGATGTGGATGGGCTGTGAGATTTGCAGGCCGCAGACGTACTCAATGTACGTCGGAGGATCGCAAGGCGAAGCAGACCGCCGCAGATCAATATCCCCGACATGCCGCTGCCCGAACAAGAGAGAACCCGAAAAGAAACTAATATTCAAAAGAACAATGAACAATTATGATGATTTTCTTTGACAAAATATCAAAATAATGTAAATTAAAAATTAATGGTGCCGGTGAAAGACGACGGTATTAAAAAAGTCTCTGAAATGCTCCTTAAATTCCGCAAAGAGCGGGACTGGGAACAGTTTCATTCACCTAAAAATCTTGCCATATCAATCTCAATTGAGGCTGCCGAGCTTCTCGAACACTTCCAGTGGCAGAATGAAAATGAGGAGTTTACCCCTGAAAAGAAGCATAAAATCGCTGAAGAACTGGCCGATATATTCAATTATCTGGTTATGCTGGCAGGCGACCTCGAAATAGACATTATCGAATCGGTAAAAAAGAAGATAGAGGAGAACGCCAGAAAATACCCGATAGAAAAAGCAAAGGGCTCTATGAAAAAGTATAGAGACCTTTAAAAAAATCAGAGGGGGTTATTTTGAAATATTTAACAATATTTGCTCTCCTCATAGCTTTAGTTACTGTCAACTCATACGCATCAGAAGAAATACCCCCCGTTTTTTCATTAAAAAAGGATGCCATCTCTCAAAAACTAAAAGATAACGGTTTTAGTGATGACGAAATTCACAAGATTTTTTCTGATTCACGTATAGAACTATACCCTGAGATGTTAAACAAAAGCGGTAAGGGGTTGAATTATATGAGCCGGAAATTCGGTCTTCTTTCTAAAAAATCAGTTAAGAGAGGCCAAAAGGTTTTAAAAGAACATATGTCTGCCTTTAAGGAAATCGAGAACCAATTCGGCGTTGAAAAAGAGGTGCTTGTTGCTATTTACAGGGTAGAAACCAATCTTGGAAATGCAAGGGGCAATTATCTCGTATTCAACAGCCTTCTTACCATGTCTGTATATGAAAACCGTCGTTCAGAATGGGCAACAGGAGAATTGATAAACCTCCTGATGCTTTGTAAGGGCAACAATAAAGACCCCTTTTCAATCAAGGGCTCATGGGCAGGCGCCTTCGGCCTTTGCCAGTTTATACCTTCTTCATACTTACTTTACGCCGTTGACGGCAACGGGGACGGTGAAATTGATCTATTCAATTTCCATGACGCAATGGCAAGCATTGCAAATTATCTTAAGGAACACGGCTGGGTAAAGGGCAACACGGATAAAAATAAAAAAGCTGTTTGGGCTTATAACCACTGCGACAATTATGTAAAAGCTGTCCTTGCCTACGCCAAAGCAAGCAAGGTCTCCAAGAAGAGTTAAAATGTACACTATTGATACAGATTTGAAATGAGCGAGCGCTCTGGTTAAAAGAAATGGGGGATGGGGACATGCTGTAGTCCCCATCCCCCAGGTTATATCAAATTTTCTTATTATTTTGCTTTAAGTTCCTTAAATTTTTCGGTCATGGCAGGTAATATCTCTTTCCAGTCCCCGACGATCCCGAAGTTGGCTACGTTGAAAATATTAGCTTCTTTATCTTTATTTATTGCCACGATACACTTTGATCCCAGGCAGCCCGCAATATGCGCCATTGCCCCGGAGAGACCCACTGCTAAGTACAATTTCGGACTGACTACCTTTCCACTCTGTCCTATCTGGAGTGTCGCAGGAGCCCAGCCCTCGTCACATGCGACCCTTGTACCGCCAACAGCACCTCCAAGAATATCTGCAAGTTCACGAAGTTTCGCGAAGTCGGCAGCAGTGCCCATACCGCGTCCACCGGCTATAACGACTTCAGCGTCTTCCAGTTTCACACCTTCAACTTCTTCTTTTATCTTTTCGACAACCTTAACTTTAAGCGCTGAAGGATCGACCTTGTCTTCCACCGGGATGGCCTTGCCCTGCCGGGCATCATCGCGCTCTGCCGGCGGCACTACTTTTGCTCTCATAGTGGCCATCTGAGGACGTGCAGCCTTTGACACCATTGTTGCAATTGCATTACCGCCAAAAACAGGTCTTGTCGCCACCAGCAATTTCGTTGCCGGATCAATTGCTAAAGCCGAACATTCCATAGAAAGCCCGCCTCCTAAACGGCCGTTAAGCCTCGGCGATATATCGCAACCAATATCGGTATGGCCGAAAAGCATAATCGAGGGAAGTACTTTCTTGCAAAGACCAGCCGCTATCTGAGTGTAGGCATCAGAATTGTACGCATCAAGAATACCTTCTTCGGCAGTATAAACATTGTCTGCCCCATAGGCAATTGCATCCTTGCTCAAGCTTCCTGCTTTGCTTCCCATTAACAGAATACTTAATTCCTCGCCCAGTTCATTGGCAAGCTTTCTTCCGACTCCAAGGAGCTCTATTGTGACTGGCGCTAATTGCCCATCAGTGGTTTCACCCAAAACTAAAACACCTTTATAATTATCCATTTAATATCCTCCGTTCGTTATATCAGATTGGCAAGCTTCGAAACCAGGTTAGCAGCTGCTTCGCCAGGTGTAGCACCGGTAACAATCTCACATTCTGTTTTACGCACCGGTACAGTTAGACTGGAAATCTCGGTATGGGCGTTGCCCTTATCCAATTGTGCGCCTTCAGCGCCGATATCCTGCGCCTTCCAGACCGGAATCTGTTTTTTCTTGGCCATCATAAGACGCACTCCGGCAGGGAGACGCGGCAGACCAATCTCACTGCTGACGGTAACCAGGCTTGGCATAGGAGCTTCTACCATTTCATAGCCATCGCTCACTATCCTCTTAACTTTGACGTTTGTGCCTTCAGCCTGAATATCACAAGCAAGAGTAATGACAGGTATTCCGAGTATTTCAGCCAGAATTGAGCCAACCTGACCGGCACCCCAGTCAGCGGCCTGTCTGCCGCACAAAACAAGGTCGTACTCACCGATCTTCTGTATAGCCTTTGAAAGAACATAGGCAGTACCAAAGCTGTCCAGGTTTTCGAAAGCCGGATCACTGAGAACATAACCGTCATCAGCGCCCATAGCTATAGCATTTTTTATCATGTCAGCAGCCTTTTCAGATCCCACGCTTAACACGGTTATCTTCCCTTTGTTCTTATCCTTGAGTCTGCATGCTCCTTCCAATGCTCTTTCATCATAAACGCTGATTACAGGGGGCACTCCTGCAGGCGGCACTACCTGTTTCGTCTCAGGATCAATCTTGAATTTGGCCGGTGGTATCTCGGGATCAAGTACTTGTTTAACGCAAACGATAATATTCATATAATCTCCTCTCCTTTTTAAGATTGCTTCATTGCCGTTTCAACCAATTCAATAAGGTCTTTTGCCTTTAATGAATCTTTCACACCTTTCTGTTCAATGCCCTCCTCGAGCATTTGCAGACAATAGGGGCATGAAGTCGCAACCGTATCAACCCCGGTCTTGATAACTTCATCCATACGCATATGATTAATCTTTGTTGTACCATGCTGTTCTTCTATCCACATATGTCCGCCGCCTCCGCCGCAGCAAAAGGTAGTGGTTTTTGAACGTTCCATTTCTTTAAATCTGGCCTTCGGCATATTCTGTATTACCTCACGCGGTTCCTGATAAATCTCATTATAACGGCTTAAATAGCAGGGGTCATGATAGGCAATGACAGAATCCACATCATTGGTAAGTTTTAATTTGCCCTGTTTTATCAAATCAGCAATCACTTCGGTATAGTGAACTACTTTGAATTCAGCGCCGAATGCAGGATATTCATTCTTGAATGCATTAAAGCAGTGAGGGCAGGAAGTAATGACTTCTTTAATATTGTAGTTTTTCAGCGTTTCAATGTTCTCTTCTGCTGAGAGCTGAAACTGGAATTCATAGCCGGATCTTCTTGCAGGATCGCCGCAGCAGGCTTCTGCTTCACCTAATACGCAGAAATCAACTCCGGCTGCTTTCAACACCTTTGCCAGGGAAAGAGTAGCTAAGACATTTCGGTCAATAAGAGCCCCGGTACAGCCTACCCAGAGCAGAGTGCTGGGATTATCTTCGCATTCACCTAATATTTTGAGTCCCATGTCATTTGTCCAATCGCCTCTCAACCTCAACGACTGGGCTCCGGCCCATGGATTACCTCTTGTCTGCATATTTCTGAGCATAAGCTGGGCGCTTTCCGGCATCTTGTTTTCCACCAACACGAGATATTGCCTCATTTGTATTATCTTGCGTATATGCTCTATACCGACCGGGCATACCTCCTGGCAGGCGCCGCAGGTGGTACAGGCCCAGATTTTATCTTCATCTACCACATCACCGATCATACTCTTACCCTGGCTTTCCGCAGATGCTTCTGCATCGCCGGATGCCTTGCCATTCCCTGCAAGCAATCCCGGAGCTACTTCCAGCAGATGTTCTTTCAGGTCATGAATAACCTCTTTGGGCGAGAGGGTTTTGCCGCTGAGATGGGCAGGGCAGTTGACATGGCATCTTCCGCACACTGCACAGGCATAAAAATCGAGCATATCTTTCCATTTAAAATCCTGAATCTTCGATGCACCCAGAGACACAGATTCGTCACCATTTTCAAGGGCTTCAAGAGCTTCCATAGGAATCGGCTCAATTACCACTTTAGGTCCTATGGGTCTGAAGAAAACATTAAAAGCAGAGGCAAGAACATGGAGGTGCTTGGAACGCGGGATATAAATTGCAAAGGCAAGGATCAAGGCATAGTGTATCCACCATGCCACATGGGAAACCTCTAACAGTGCCTCTTTCGAAACACCTGTACCTGACAACCAGCCGCCGATTGCCTTTGACAGAAGCGGCCATCCGGATGTTTCTCCCTCGGCTGCAAATTTAAAGCTCTCTATTATAAAATGGAATGCCATAAGGCCGAAGACCATAGCCATTATAACACCTGCCTCAACGCTCATCTCCAGTCTTTCCGGTCTTACTATAAAACGCCTGATTGCTGCCCATACTATAGCAATGATGACGAATAATCCGGCAAAATCCAGAATAGAAAAATAAACCGTCTCAAAGTCATTGTTCATAAGATACGGATACAGGCCGAAACCTTCTGCCAGACCGATGAAAACAATATAGCTGATTAAGAAAAAACTGAATCCCCAGAACATGAAGGCATGCCCGAGCCCTGCCAGGTCTTTTGCGGTAACACTTTTCAGAGTACACCGTTGAGGAATAACTTCGACGAACATATTAATTATTCTCTGTCCTATGTTATCGAAGCGGTTCTCCTGCTTCCCCAGGCACATGACGCGGAAGAGGAAATAAGCTCTTTGTGCAAATAAACCGATGGCAATCAAGAACATGACCCAAAAAATGACATAACCAGATATGCCAATCGCACTAACTGGCGACATAATTACCTCCTAAGTGTTTGCTTATGTGAATTATTTAACAACCTATCTTTTATATCATGAAAACACAGTTTGTCAAGAAAAAATGGATACATCATTTAAGAAATCAGCCACCTTGTTTGCTGCTGATTATCGCACGTCATGCCTGATGTAATAAGCCTGCACAGTGCTCGTTCTATCTTTGCCGAAACGGTACTATGCTTCAGGCTGCGGGGAATTTGTCCGCTTCTGTATAAATTTTAAAGGCCCCGTAAAAAATGCGGGGCCTTTAAATCATTACTATGATTTTATTGCTTCAAGCAACTTCTTTATTCTTTACCTTTTTTGACTATCGCTCTCTGTCCTTCAGGAAGAGGAGCCGGAACTTCGCCTGTAATCTTCGTTATTGCACCGAATCGCGGCGGGCAGGCTTCAAAGCAGCTTCCGCATCTTATGCATTTATCCTGATCTATAATATGGACTTCGCCCTTGGCGCTTATAATCGCATCCATAGGACATCTTCTAACGCAGGTCATACAGGCCTGACACTTCTGCGGATCAATATAGTACGAGAATATTTCGTCAAATAATTTGTCGATCTCGTCTTTGGTGAAAAAGTTGTCATATTCTTCATGCTTTTCAAGACGCGTCCCAAGCTTTTCATTTTTTACTATCTTGATATAGGGGACTAACTTTTTAACCTGTGCAAGTCTTGTGTTTAATTCATTTTTCTCTATTCCTTCGCTCTTGCCGATAGGTCCCAACTCTTTTATCTTCTTTATAAAATCATTTGTAGATTCGACAAAAACATTTGCTTCAGCACCGGACATAAACTGTATCCGCAATCTTTGAGGATTCAGTCCGATGCGCTCCATTATTTTTTTCAATAAAAGCACCATGTTAAGAGCCTGGTAATTGCCATGAGTAATATAATTACATTCATTCAAATGGCAAGCACCTATAAATACTCCGTCTATTCCGTTCGAGAAGGCTTTGAGTACAAATGCCATGTCTACTCTACCGGAACACATGACGCGGATAAGTCTCATTTCAGTTGTATATTGCAGTCTGGAAACTCCAGCCAGGTCAGCAGCTCCGTACGCTCACCAGTTACATGCAAAACCTAATACTTTAGGTTTAAATTTCAGTCCTGCGCTCATTCGTTTCCACCTCCTTTATTTCATTCTACTCATTGCCGGCTGCATCGATTTGCTGTATAATCTCTTCCTCTGAAGTCATGGCATCAATTTCACTCAAGACCTCTTCATTGGTATAATGCTTAAGTGAAATAGCCGCTGTCGGACACTTTGCATTACAGAGGCCATCTCCTTTACAGAGGACAGGATTTACTGCAACTTTTTTACCTTGTTTTGTATCGTGAAGTTCCAGGGCGCCATACGTGCAGACTGCAACGCATGCCCCGCAACCCATGCACTTCTTCTCATCTACCATGCAGACAGAACCGGAGGCCACGACAATATCGTGTGAAAGAAGCGTCAATGCCCGGCCTGCTGCTCCATATGCCTGGTTAATTGATTCCTGTATAAACTTGGGATAGTGAGCCATGCCGCAAAGGTAAACGCCATCTGTTGCAAACTCAACAGGTTTTAATTTAACATGAGCTTCTTTGTAGAAACCATCAGGGCTCAGCGTTACCTTGAATAAGTTGGCTACTTCCTTTGTTGCTGCAGAGGGTACAACAGCAGCAGCTAAGGCAATGATATCGGCAGCTATTTCCACCTGGTCACCGAGAATGTAATCAATAGCAGTAACTTTAAGAACAGGGCGGCCATCCTCATCCGACTCACCGGGTTCTATCTGGGGTGGAGCCTCAGGTTCATAACGGATGAATTTTACTTCCTTGCCTGCCGCTTCCCGGTAAAAATCTTCTTTAAACCCGTAGGTTCTCATATCCCGGAAGAGGATGTAAATATCCATATTGGGGTTTTTCTCTTTCAGCAGCAGGGCGTTTTTTACAGACTCACTGCAACATATTCTGCTGCAATAGTTTCTCTCTTCGTTTCTGCAGCCTACGCACTGGATCATCACGAGACTTTGTGCGTTTACTACTTTTTCATCATTACTGAAGATCTTCTCTTCTAATTCAAGATGTGTCATGACTCTGTCGTCTTCACCATACAGGTATTCCGTAGGTGTATACATATCCAAACCGATTGCGATGACGACTGCGCCATGTTTTATCTCTGTAACTCCTCTATCGGAACTGATAGTGGTTACGAAGTTCCCCACATATCCTGTGGCCGATGTTATTGTCGCATCCGTATATACATGTATCAATGGATGCTGATATATCTTTTTTATAAGATCACGCAGATAGGCCTGAACATCCAGTTTTTCAAGGGTGGTATGAATCTTCCGGGCCATTCCGCCAAGGTCTTTATCCTTTTCCACTATGTACACTTCGTGTCCCTGGTTTGCAATGGAGAGTGCACTATTCATGCCGGCTATGCCTCCGCCGACTATTAACGCTCTTTTATCAACCGACAGATCAAATTCCTGTAGGGGTTCCAACTGACATGCTCTGGCTACCGACATCCGGATTATATCATGTGCCTTTTCAGTAGCTTCTTCCTTCTCTTTCGAGTGGACCCAGGAGTTATGCTCCCGGATATTGGCCATTTCGTAATAATACTGATTAATTCCCGCCTCACGGAGTGTATCGCGGAACAGGGGTTCAAGGGTCCTGGGGCTGCAGGCAGCCACAACTACCCGGTTGAGATTTTTTTCATTTATCATATCGGTTATTTGTTTTGCAGAGTTGGTGGCGCAGGAAAAGAGCTGTTCCTGAGCATAGACAACATTGGGTAAGGTCTTGCAGTATTCAACCGTTCCGGGAACATTCACTATCCTTCCGATATTAGCTCCGCAATGACAGACAAAGACGCCTACCCTCGGCTCCTCCTGGGAGAGATCTTTTTCAGGGGGATATACCCTTTCTTTGGAAAGATTTCCCCGGCGGTAATCAAGAAGTTCTCCGATCTGGGAACCGGCTCCGCTGGCAGAAAAAACAGACTCGGGGATATCGAGGGGTCCTTGCATACCTCCGGTCACAAAGATGCCGGATCTGTTTGTCTCCATAGGATTAACGGGGTTGAGTTTTGCAAAATCATGAGATTCGAGTTCAATACCGTATTTCTGTGCGATATCCTTCACACCGAGAGGAGGATTCAATCCGATGGATAACACTACCATGTCGAATTCTTCCTCTTTTACTCCCTCATCAGTTGTAGTGTACCGTATGGTAACATTTTTCGTTATTGGATCTTCTCTTACTATCGTTGGATAGGTTCTGAAAAAACGAACATCGGCAAGTGCTTCTGTTCTCTGATAGAACCGCTCGAAATCCTTCCCGTAGGAACGGATATCGTTATGAAATATTGTACACTTTGCCCCTGCGTCATGGTCTTTTGTGAGAATTACATGCTTCTGTGTATAGGCGCAGCATACTGCCGAACAATAGCTGTTGCCGCCTTCGATAACCTGTCGGGAACCGATGCACTGAATCCAGGCTATGTTATGGGGGTGCTTCAAGTCGGAACCACGGAGTACCTCGCCTCCGTAAGGTCCGGTGGAGCACAGAAGACGCTCATAGTCCATACTGGTTACCACATTTACGAACTCTTCGTATTTATATTCCTTCCTCACCTTGGGATCATATGGCTCAATACCCTGAGACAGAATTATGGCCCCTACATTTATATCTACCTTTTCCGGGGCTTGATTTAAATCTATGGCGTTATTTTTACACACTGCTTCGCAGATACGGCATTTGCCCTCTTTCAGGTAAAGGCAGCTTTCATCAATATATGTGATAAGCGGGATTGCCTGAGCAAAATACACATGGACAGCTTTATTCATCGATATTTCCTGATTATATTGATCAGGATATTTGACGGGACAATATTCCACGCAGACAGTGCAACCGGTACATTTGTCTTCGAGAATATACCTGGGCTTTCTAATTAGTGTTACGTTAAAATTTCCTGCTTGTCCTTCTACACTATCAACTTCTGTATAAGTAAGAACCTCTATGTTTGGATGCCGGCCGACCTCGACCAGTTTCGGTGCGAGTATTCACATCGAGCAGTCATTGGTCGGAAAGGTCTTGTCAAGCTGGGCCATGTGGCCACCTATGCTCGGCGCCTTTTCAACCAGGTATACCTTGAAACCGGCAGTAGCAAGGTCAAGAGATGCCTGGATGCCGCTTATGCCTCCACCAACAACCATTACGTCTCCGAAATTGCTGTCGCTAAGATTCTTACAAATCTGTTGAATATTGTCTTTTAGCGCTATTACATTTTCCATTTTCTATTCCCTCATAAGGTTCTATCTTCCCGTAGTGTCCGGGTTCGGCTGCGTGAGCCGTAGTTCCTCTAAATCACTTCCTGGAGAATCTCTGTAATGTCCTTAATCTCTATATCGTCGGCATGATTCGTGACAAGCTTGCTGTCCTCAAAAGCGAAGACGCAATAAGGACAGGCAGTAGCCAACACTTCAGCGCCGGCACTGATAGCCTGTTCGATTCTCAGGTTGGAGAATCTCTCATGCTTTTCCGTTTCCATCCAGACTCTGCCGCCGCCCATGCCGCAGCATAGACTTTCTTCACGCAGTTCAGCCATCTCGATCAGTTCCAAGCCGGGTATGCTCTTTAAAATACTCCGGGGTTCGTCATATATGCCATTATGTCTGCCAAGGTAACATGGATCATGATAGGTTACCTTCTTAGCATACTCTTTGTTTACAGTAAGTCTTCCTTCATTTATCAGTTCATTGATATACTGTGTGATATGAACAACCTCAAAGTTGGCCCTGAATTCGGAATACTCATTTTTGAAAGTGTGATAGCAGTGGGGGGAGGAGGCAACTATCTTTTTCACACCGCTGTCAACAAAGGTCTTGATATTCTCTCTTGCAAGGCGCTTGAATAACGCCTCGTTTCCAGTTTTACGCACACTCTCGCCGCAGCATAATTCTTTGGAGCCTAATATGCCGAAATCTACTCCTGCCTTCTTGAGGATACTCGCAGTGGCCTGGGAAACTTTCTTCAGTCTCGGGTCATAGCTAGGATAGCAGCAGGGAAAATAGAGTATTTCAGTATTCTCATCAAACTCCTTGACGTCCAGGTCTTTTGCCCAGTTTGCCCTGTCATTCGGTTCCTGTCCCCAGGGGTTTCCCACACTGGCAATATTTGTCGTGGTGCTGCGAAGGCTGGGGATACTCGCAGGAACAACACCATCCGGCACCAACAGTCTGCGGACAGACCTCATAACATCGATTATTTTTACGCCTCTGGGGCATCTATCAGGGCATCTCCCGCAGGTGGCACAGAGCCATACGTCTTCGGATTCGAAAGGAATTACACCAAATTTTGACTGATTTACAATTTTGCGGACAAAAAATTCCCTTACACGATTCCAGGGACATACGGTCTCACATTTTCCGCATTGATAGCAAAATTTAAAGGTTTCTCCGCCTGTTTCTTTTAATCCATCTATTACTACTTTATAGGGTTCTAAGGGAAAAATTTCCATTATCTTATTATCCTCTTATCTGGCCTTGATGTGTTAGCTCTTCTGCGCCATCCTGGCAACGGTATCAGCGATCGTCTCTAAACCGTATTTGTCTGCCAATGCTTTCAATCCTAACTCTGCATCACCCGGTTTCTCTTCTTCTTCCACTTCCTCTTCCCGTTCTTCGTAAATCAAGGCATCATTAAGACACCACTGAACACACAAGGGCTTTTCTTGCGGCGGATCATCTTCGCACATATCGCATTTGAGAGGAAGACCGGAATCTGGCTCTTTGAAAGCGTCCCTGGATGGGCAGGAAGCCCTGCAGAAGCCGCATTCATCGTATTCCTTGCCGTCAATAATATATTTGTCTCTGCCCATGCATTCGGCTGGAGTATACTCGCCCGCATACACAGGAACGTATACGTCCCTAACGGGATGGCGGATCATCCGAATACGAGACCTTGCCGGATTATTGGTACTATATCTTGGTGTAGCGTGAAAGGCTGAGCAGATTACTTCACATGCCCGGCAACCATTGCACTTATCAAGATCCACCTTTATTGTTTTGATTATTTTCTTTTTTTTCTCGCCCATGACAATTACCACCTATTTATTTTATTTCAGTTTTTTTCACGCCGAAGCTTTTTCGACGGGAGCGGTTTCATCATAGATACCTCTCTTCTCAAGGTCTTCGGCAACATAGCCCAGATCCAATGTCTGCAAAGTCTCCTTTGTAGGAACACCATCATTGTTCCATCCCTTAAACTTGTAATAAGCGTCCAAAAGCTGGGCTTCAAGCTCAGGGAATCTTTTCTTCCAGTGGTCTTCGGGCGGCACCTCATCAGCTCTCCTCAAGCCTTTTCTTACATTAATGGCTCTAAGCAGATTTCGGTTCCTGTTATATATTTGTGTGAGACCGGCTTCATCCATATCCATCCCCGTCGCTGCCGAGATAAATTTCGGGTAATTGTGCATATGATAGGGAGGCTTCAGGGGGAAAGACGACAAACCTGCGCACACTCCGAGGGCGTCATCAATGTAGTGCATCTTCTCCTGCCAGTCAACAATGTCAACAGACATATCAATAGTCGGGTAATACGGGTTTGAGTGTTCTCCACGGAATTCCCAGTCCATAACAATCTGCTTGAACTTATCATCAGGACATTGAATCCAATCGCTAATAAATTCCTCTCTCTCCTCCTTGGTCGCAAAAGGCGCCTGGGGGAACTGTCCTTCAATCTGTGTAATATTTATCTTCTCACCGGTAGCATACATAAGGAAATAAACGGGATTCAGCATGCCAAGTTTGAGAGGCAACTGTTCATGTTTCTTGATATTATTATGTGCATATGCTTCTGCACCGTTGCCGATCTTCTGGGCTGCCCAATGTATACCATCGGCTAAAATATCCCCTATTCCTTCCCGCCGGACAATTTTGTCGAGCATCCAGTAAAATTTCCCCGCGTTATCGGAAGGGCATCCTGCAAAGTCTGCTTCACTCAGAATACCTGCTTCTCGAAGCTCAAAGCCGAAAGCCATAATCTGCGGGGTCGAGAACCCGTCCACTCCATACTCTGTAGCGCGTTGAGCTATTTTAAAACCGAAATCTATGTCGTCTACAAAAGCCGCCATTGTATAGGTCAGTTTTGAGAAGCATTTCATCATGTAGGTGGAAAGTCCGGGGACAGAAATTATTGCACCGCATTTCATCGGACAGTTATAGCAGCTTATTAACCGAGTCCGCACAGTCTCCTGAACCTCTTTCCATCTATCTTCGACTTCCTTGGTCCAAAAATCTTTTCTCCGGCTGCGGGCATTTCCCCAGGAGAAATTTTCCGTGTGCCACTGCTCATCAACGTGCAACATCTCCTGCGGTGACCCAAGCCCCTGTAAAATAGTCATTACGTTAGGCACAGGATTCTCGTTTCGGAATTTTATATATTTCAGCACGTCGTTGCAGAGCTCTATAAATTCAGCCGGTCGGGCAAGGTTGATGTCCTTTGTCCCACGAACAGCTATCGCCTTTACTCCTTTGTCTCCCATCACAGCACCTAAACCAAGTCGGCTGGCACTGGAACGGCCCTGTTCGATGGAAGCCGTATAGACCCTGTTTTCACCGGCCAGACCGATAGCAGCCACCTGTGCATTCGGCTGATTCAACTCCAGTCGAATAATTTCCTGAGTCTCAACAGCGCCTTTACCTCGGAGATGGCTGGCATCACGTATCTCTACTTTGTCATTGTGTATCCATATATACACCAGATTGGGGGACTTGCCGCGTAAGATGATTTTGTCATAACCGGCATACTTCAATTCCGGTGCAAAAAATCCTCCCATCATTGAATATCCCATTAACAAAGTCTGCGGTGAGTACGCAGTGACAATGGTACGATTAGCGCCGGGAGCAGGTGTGCCGCCTAAAAGGCCGCTGCCGAATATAAGCGGAATATCAGGAGAAAAGGGATCAGCTTCAGGGGGAACCCTATCCCACAATATCTTTGAGTTTGTACCTAAACCTCCAAGATGTAGTTCCGTTAATTTCGGGTCAGTTTCTACCCGTTCAATGTTTCCTCGTGTTAAATCAATTTCTAAATTAAAACCTGTTTCTCCGTACCTCATGTTTTATCACCTCTATGTGTCTTTTTTGCTCATCCAGGTACATTCGTAATCACAATTTTTACCGTATGGATTTTTTATTTCTCCATCATTATATTATAACAAAATTAACAAATTAAAAAAGTACATGTCAAGTAAAAAAGAAAATATTCACAAGACTATAAAGCAGCTATTCAACCGCTATAATTAGATAATTTGAAACTCAATGACACCAATAATACCATATAGGTACATATAGAGAACAATAGTCTTAGCATAAGGTCGACTTACATATCCTGAAAATGGTCTAAGCATGGTTTTTAACAGAAAAGTCAAACAATAAAGCGTGGTTGAGGTCAGCTTGAAGCGTTAAAATATTTTCATTTGAGACTAATATTAAGACTTCAAGCTTCATCGAAGCCTGGAGGAGACTACGCTATGCATGTAAATTGAGGTAAAATAGAGAAAAATTGCACAAAGTACAACTGATATTTAACATAATATTCCAGCACAATCTCCTGCTCGGTACAATCGGTCAATTAAAGTTACCCGATTCGCTTTTCGACAATTCAAGGGATTTCAATCGTAATCTTCCCTTTCTTGTAACCCTTCAGGGTTGAAAGCATTCCAAAAATCGTGCTTTTGCAGAAATCGGCGGTGAAAGGGTTCAATGCAATGTCTTTGCTATCCACTTTTATGGAAACCTGTGGATTGAGAGAAACACATTCTTCAAGAGTCGTCGTTCCCGACACAATAGCCTTAGCCAGCGCTTCACAGCTTGTGTAGACACAGTGACCACAATCAAGAGCCGGCAATATGAAACCCTTTTTCCGTTATTATATCCGCCAGTATTCTGCAATGAGCATCGTCCATTATGTCGTAATCTCCGAGTTCTTTCTTAAAACTCACAGTGGCAATTTCCAATCCGTTGCAAAGGTCCTTCTTTTCCGATTCTTCACGGAGACAAACAATCTTGGGGAAGGTCTTGTTGTCCTTGAATCCCTCCACGAGTAAGATATCACCATTGAAATATTTCATAATCTCATCTATTTCCTGCTTGCCCTTTAAAATAATTTCGGCTTGCTGCTCGTTTAAGACCGCAACAAAATCTGAAACTTGACAGTATCGGGCGGAATCTGTAGCCGGTAAATCAATAATATCTTCCGTATGTTTGATGACGCCCACAACCAATCCCTTTTGGGCGAGTTCAGCAGCCAACCGCACGCCCAGGGTAGTTTTGCCGCTCTTCTTATAACCGATAATGCCTACTGCTTTCATTGCAGCCCCCTCAGCTTTCTTATCAAAACCCTTTTATGATCCACACCACTATTTTTGGACCAAGGAAGCATCGGTCAATTCCGGTCTTGCTCATACTTTACCTTTCCCGTGTCCTCCACGTTGTAGCCACCCAGGGCAGAAAGTCTCTTCTTGAATTCAACGGAGGTCAGAATATCCATGAGCATGGTAAACCTGCTGTCGGTCGTGAACTCTTTTGTCACAAGGAGATCATACTCTTCTTCTGCAAGGGGAATAAAATCAAGTGAGAGTGCTTTTGCAACCGAGTAAATACCAACCCCTGCGTCTGTAATCAATTCTCTAACAATGATCCCTACAGAGGTATGAGAAGATTCTTCTCTATCATACCCCTTAATGTCATCTTTGTGAAGACCTTCCCTGGCGAGAATTGCATCGAATAGAATTCTCGTGCCTGAACCGAACTGGCGATTGACGAATCTTACCTCTGGTCTTGTAAGATCAGCCACGCTCCTTATACCTTTAGGGTTACCCTTTGCAACAAAAAGTCCCTGAGTTCTTTTTGCAATATGGATCAGCTTCACCGCTGTTTCCGGCAGATATTTCTGTATGGCGGGTATATTGTATATATGCTCTTTCTCGTCAAGGATGTGTGTCGTGGCAAGCGGTGTAATGCCCCTTTTGAGTGCCAGGATGCCGCTTAAGCTCCCTGTATGCGTTGAAATGAGGTCCGTGTCCGGATGTGTGCTCTTCAACAAATCACGCATAACATCGAGTGAGAGATCATGACTGCCTATGATATGGATCCTTCCTGCGATCTCTCCTTCATCCCGGAGCAATTCGCATGTAACCTTTTCAGCCTCGTCGTAGCCTTCTATATTCTCAGGTATGATCACGATACCGTCGGCCTTTGCCACCGAAGAGAACAGACTGGCTCCTCGCGCCAGGGGAATTGCATGATATACACCATTGTTCTCAATGAGGTTGACTCTGAACATCTCTTCGATGCCCACCCGTGAAGGTATCTTGTAGGCAGTCTCGCAAGCCACCGTCCTTCCATACTTCTTTATTTTCATGAGCTTCTCAAAAAGGGGAACCAGAAAAGTTCTGAAGGTCATTACAGCCGATACAGGATACCCGGGAACGCCAAAAACAGGCTTATCATCGATAAGCCCGAACATAGCAGGTTTGCCGGGCATCATGGAAACACCGTGAAAGATGATCGTCCCCAATTCCTCGATTACTCCCTCTGTGTAGTCCTCTCTGCCGGCGCTGGAGCCTGCATTGATAAGGACTACGTCATTCTCCCTGATTTCATTGCGAACAGAAGCGAGAAGATCCTCTTTTGTGCGGGCGATAGCCGATATGCTAAACTCGTATCCCGTCTCCTCGGCCATACATTTGAGAGTATAGGAGTTAAAATCTATAAGCCGGGGTTCTCCCTGAGGATCTAATTTCTCGTCAAATATATCGATCAGCTCTTTTCCTGTAGGGATGATCGCCATACGGGGCCTTTTACGTACAAACACATGTGTAATACCGGCCGATATAAGCATGCCCACGTCAAAGGCAGTGATGCTGTGATTGACAGGCAGAAGCATGTCGCCTTCGATCACATCTTCCCCGACCATACGAACGTTTTGCCAGAGATAGACGGGTTTCCTGATTGTAATATGGTCTTCGTGCTCTTCCACATCTTCTATCATAATGACTGCGTTGGCGTCATGGCGCAGTAGATCACCTGTATTTACCGGATCGATATTGCTGCGCAACAGGTCCATGGGATGCATCAGATCGGCCCCGATTGTCCTTTCAAAGGACACAGCATAACCATCCATGGCAGAGCACAAAAAAGGCGGATTGGAAATGCATGAAAAGAGCGGCCTTGTCGTTATCCTTCCCCTGCATTCGTAAGCAGGCAGTTCTTCCTCATCTTCGATATGTCGCGTAACAGCAAGTATCTTAAATAGTGCTTCTTTTTTTGTAAGTGTTTTCAGGTATCTTTTCATCATGGCCTCCTTCAGGTTATCGATGTTAAAGAAGCAAAAGCACAGGGACCACAGCAGTATTCATATGAACAGAGAGACCTCAACGGTTTCATCTTTCTCAATCCCCTCGACACCGTTAGGAACAACAACATATCCATCTGCCTGCGCAAGAGGAGCAATGACAGCTGATTTCGAAAAAATAGGCTGCGCGTGATACCGGCCCTCTTTATCCTTTTCTACGGTCACTCTGACATACTCTTCGATGCCGTAGGTGGAGGGCACGTTGGTGGTCATAAGAGCATGTATTGTAGCCTCGCCGTGATACTCCTCTCCCTGAAGACGTCTCACCAGGGGAATTACAAACCGGACCACCACCATGGCACAGGAACCAGGATGACCCGGAAGTCCGAAAATGGGCTTTCCAAAGAGCTGTCCGAAAATGGCCGGCTTACCTGGTTTAATATTGATGCCGTGGAAAAGTATTGTCCCCCCCAGCTTTTCTATGGAAGTGGTGATAAAATCCCTTTCTCCCTTGGAGCTTCCACCGGAGATGAGGATCATGCTGTAATTGCTCGCTAACGAAAGCTTTTCCGTTATGTCCGGTATGTTGTCCATGGTACGACCGAGAAAATGAGCATGGGCTCCCGCACTTCTCAGAAGTCCCGACACTGTATACCTGTTGATATCGCGTACCTTTCCGAGAGGAACTATTTCATCAACACCAACAATCTCATCGCCTGAAGAGATGATGGCAATCTGCGGAACTTTATAAAGCTCAACCTCCGACATACCAATGGCTGCCAGGACACCTCTGTCAAAGGCCGTCACCTTCCGTCCTTTTTTCAAAACTACCCCGCCTTGCGCGATGTCTTCACCTTCATAACAGATATTCTCTCCCTGATAGACGCCTCTCGTTATCTCCACGGCATCTGTCGCAGGTCGGACATACTCGTGCATCACAACAGCATCGCAGCCTTCCGGAACCATGGAGCCTGTGGCCACGTAGATGGCCTCTCCGTCAAAGAGGGGAGTGTATGCTTTCTCTCCTATTTTTACTTCACCCTTGAGGTTAAGCAACGCCGGGGTAGTCTCCTTCGCGCCCTGCGTATCCTTTGCCTTCACGGCATAGCCATCAACAAGAGACCGGCTAAAGGGCGGTATTGCGCTATTAGAAAATACGTCTGCTCCGAGGACCCTTCCCTGCACATCTTCGATCCCCACAGTTTCCGTACCTATTTCTACGGGAAAGGCTCCGATGATCTCATGGGCCTCTTTTGCTGTAATCGCTTTCAAAAAATCCACATTACACCTACCTCGTTAAATATAAAGTATTACGCGAGCCATGTCAAAATCCCGCTTTTAGTGACAAAAAATAATAATTTTACCTAAATTTATTCATAAATATCTTGATGTGGAATATTAAAACCTGCAAATAATCGCATTAAAAATAATTTTGACTAAAGTTAGGTATAGTGCACCACACGTTTATACTAACCGCGTATCCATCTTTATGTGAGACATTCATGGAAAGGGAACCTACCAGAGTATAGAGATCTGAGACAGCTACACGGTGACACTGTCAGCCAGGGCAACATTCTCAGCAGGGAACAGTTTTAAACTTGCCAGGATCAAACAAAATGTCTCTTTCAGTCCAGGAGACATGCCTTTCATGGCAATATCCTTTTAGGATTAGGAACGGCTGATCCTCTCCGGGTGTGTGAAAATAGTTGCACCGCCATTGCGAACAGAAGCACAAAGCGTTATGCCGCAATGTAATGCGGCGTCCAGTGCAAGCGAAGTCGGGGCGGAAACCGCCAGAATAATCTCAATCCCTGCCAGACTGCATTTAGAAACCATCTCGAAGCTTACCCGGCCGGACAGCACAGCACCGGTGCCTTTGGCTACCTTCCCCGCAAGCAGAATTTTACCTATGGCCTTATCCAGGGCATTATGCCGGCCGATGTCCTCGGCGAATGAGACCTCATCCCCCTTGTCATCGAAGATGAGAATCGCGTGTGTACCTCTCGTTTTTTTAAACACATCCTGTTTATCGTTCAGTAACGCCATTACGCGGTTTATAGTTTCAGTATCGATGCACAGCGTGTTGCCCACCGGTGGAAGGTCGGCAATCCTTTCCTGCATGTCCGTGCTTCCGCACATTCCGCACGAGGAGACAACCAGCATGTTGCGGCCTGGCGTGTCAGTATCTTTTTTCGGCGGATTGTTCAGCCGTACACGCATCATTTCCGTGAAGTCCAGGCAATCGGCCAGCATGGCAATATCGTCTATTCCCTTAATGATACCTTCAGAAAACATGAAACCCACGGCCATGGGGCGCCTGTCATCCGGGCTGCACAGTATTGTATAAGAATCTACGCCCTCGACATCGATTGTAAGCGGTGCCTCGACAGCTATATTTGTAGTCTCTTCGATCCATTTGTTTTCGGGGCCGGAAGCGGGCAGACGCATAATAGTAACTTGTTTCGATGATGATGTTGTCATTTCACGCACCCAAATTCTTTATGATATTATTAATAGGAGAAACGATAGCAGAAGTCAATAGGAAACAATATCTTTCATCAGGAGAAACGATAGCAGAATAAACACACAGATTGAGGGAGGGATTAAAAAACGGATATGGGAATAAGATCAGTTACATAATATGAATATAAGGATTTTCATTACAGTACTACGCGCATGTAAACATTATTGGGCGTCTCAAGACATTGGAAAGAATTTTCCTGCGATGTTCAATGTCATCATGATTAGTAGAGATAGAGGGTTGAATTGAAACAGGGGCAGGATCAATAACGGAAGAAACATCCTTACCAGAGGTAATACTATCATGCAAATATTCAGTAAGCTCTTTATAATACTGTTCAATTTCGTTATTTTCCCAGAAATCTGTCATATTCAATTACCTCACTTTACACTTTTTTAATGTTTTCATCTCCAATGACACAATACCTTCAATTTACCGCCCTTTGGTACAACCCTAATAAAAAAACCGCCAAAGACGATTATTTTATATCGCATTCGGCGGCTCGGCTGTCTTTTGCTAAATATTAAGACCCGTCAGCTTTCCGTCCCACTCTCACGAGTAGTTTGGCTTTATCGAATCAGTTAAACAATGTATAACATTTAATCTTGTTTGTATGTAGGGCAATTACTACAATGCATGTAGGAAAATTGCGACAAATGTTGTGTCCCGATGGTTAAATTATAAATGCAGTCATGATTTATGACTGTTATCCTCAATATGATGCCTTGTCATAGCACGTTTCAAATGGCAGTCAACGGCCAGGCACATGTAAATTGTTGTAGATATTATCAGGTTTTTAGACATTAACAGACCTGTTAGTATTGAGAAATTATTTTTCTTTTGTTATTCTTATCACATGCTGAAAAGCAAATTCCTATAAGTTCTCTAATACGGTTTAAAAGGAGAGATAAAATGGCAATAAGAACCGGAGCAAACATGATCCATCAAGCATCTGCAATACAGATATTTGCAAGCAGGACAGATATGATAAAGAATGGCTTAAAAGGGGCAACTATCGATAAGGGCGTGCTTCATATAGATAATGTGGATGCTTTCAAGGGTTCATTGCCCACATTGGCGGCCAATGCGGCTGATTTTGGTGACAGAAGCGCTCCGACAGATGTTCAGGCATTGTCCAGATGGATAATAGGTGAAGGCGCACAACAACTCAAAGTAAAGCTGGCCTCACCCCAGGAAGCGTATATTGCAATAGCTGAAGGCCGAATAAATAAGGAAATGTCTTTTGCTGCAATAAATATTCGTGTAGGTACATTAGACACCGCAAGGGCGATGTTCAAGGCTGCCAAAGATAACAAAGTCGGGGCGTTCATTGCTGAAATTGCCCGTTCTGAGATGGGCTATACCAGTCAAAGCCCGGCGGAATATGCCGCGGTTCTTCAGGCTGCAGCAATGCTGGAAGATTTTGAGGGTCCGCTTTTCCTGCAAGGTGATCATATACAGTTAAAATCCAAACCGGTCCACGAAGGCGGACCAGGGGCAGAAAAGGAAATAAACACACACAGAAAAGTTATTCAGGATTTATTGGCAGCAGGTTTTGGATCAATTGATCTGGATATGTCTCCCTTTGAGCGAAGAACCGAAGAGAACCTGTCTTTTGAAGAGCAGCAAACAGAAAATGCCAGATTAACTGCCGAGAAAATTGCTGATGTAAGGGCGCTGGAAAAAAAGCTTGGAATTCCCTGGACAGTGTTATTGGGTGGTGAAACGGGTGAGGTCGGGAAGATGAATACCAGGAAGGAAGACCTTGAAGCTTATGCTGAAGGTATTATTGCAAATATGAAACGGTTGGGAATTGATCCTGTACTTGGTATTCGTAAAATAGCTGTAAATGATGGCACCTCCCACGGAGGCACCCCGCTTCCGGATGGATCAGTAGCCGATGTTGCCATAGCTTTTGACATATTGAAGATGGCAACAGATTTTGGCAAAAAATACGGATGGGCTGGTTCGGTTCAGCATGGGGCATCAACATTGCCGGATAACGCCTTCAGCTTGTTCCCGAAAAATAAAGCGGTAGAAGTTCATCTCGCTACCGGTTTTCAGAATATTACTTTCGATACCGGAATCTATAAGGTAAAAGGTGCACAGAGCGACATAGAACAATTTTTAGCTGATAAATTCAGAGGGGAATGGAAAGCCGGTAAGACTTTTGCGCAGTTTGCGTACAGTACGCGTAAGCAAGCAGTAGGTCCTTTCAAATGGATGACATGGACTATGCCGGAAGATATCCGGGCAAAAGTTGCAGAGAATCTGTATGACCAGTTTACTTTCTTGTTTGAACAACTTGGGATAATTGATACAAAAGATTTAATTGCCAAATATACTACAATCCACGACTTTCATCTGCCATACCCGGAAGAGGCAGCAACTTCTTCTGCTACAAGTGGTAAAGAAGATACCAGCGATTTGGCAGATTAGTTTTCAATAGACCTCCCCTCGCCCCCTCCCGCAGAGGGCGGGGGGATACAGTTGTCCAAAACAGAGCTTCGAGGAATCTATTGAGTAAATAGAGCCCGAAAAAACACTTTTTTATATTTGGATGACAGTTGAAATTATAAACACTGGTAGGTGTTGTCAAAAGCCCCGCTTTAACAAGCTGATATCTTTTTAATTTTCTTATCATTTATCCCATCATTCAGGACATGCCTCAACCTGAAAAGCAGAATTTTCCTTGCTTATAAATCTGTTTGTTTATAGTTAAAGCAAGTAATTTTCTATTTTCATTTTTTGATAAAACTGAAAAACATGAAAGTTTACTAACAACTTCCAAAGTTCATGCTTCGCAGTTTTTGCCAGAAGCACTGCTTTCTTCCCAAAATGCGCACTGCGTGGCTTTTGGCTGTGGTACTGCTGCCTTCCTGCAATCGAGTTTTTGTCACTATCTCTAAAAGTTTAACATTTCAAATGGTAATAAATTTGGTGATTCTTCTGAAAAATTAGCCTCTCTCCGATCGATAGTGAGCAATTACTGCATGTAATATAACATCGGAATGTTAATGTTATATTGCAAAATTTGTCCCGTCATCTATTTTTGAAATGTATTGTATCTATCTGATTTTCTGGGAATTATTTTTCAATGTTTAATTATTTAATTTGTTGACATATTTCATGGCAAATACTAATATTTCGGAAATTACTGCTTGCAGTATATTAACTGTTACACCCAAATGGAAATGAGGACACGACATGGGCATCAGCAATCTCACTGTTGATAAGGTACGACAAAGGATTCAGTCTTTTGACCAATCATATGTGGATGACTGGAACACCTGGTTGTCAGTCAGACGAGATTATCCATTAGATCACGCTGCACCGGAGTTTGGACGGATACTTCGTAGGTGGCAGGCCTGTCGCCCGAATACAATGCGACGCTGCCGTGATGATGCTACCCATGACGCACCGTACCTTGAAGAGCTTGTCCATGACGGCTTGGCTGTTGCGGCTGAGCTGAACGGGTTTAACCTGCGTCACGCAAATACAATGAGCCATACCACCGAAGATACTTTGTTCCGACTTTGGGACATTTTCCGGCACCTATCTTACGCGGGTCGTTCTCGCCACGGTTTGGCGGGGGTGGTTGGGATTTCCAAAGCGGTTCTTCTCCTCACAGAGGGTCGAGTGGGTCCAGCCTTTGATTCAAAAGTCAGAAAAGAGCTTAGGATTACCGACATAAAAGACGCCAGAAGCTGGATTACGAATCTGAATAGAGTGGCTGGAGATATTACTGCTTTTGAGCAAGCAAACCTATGTAGTCTGAGAGACGCCGTTCCTCATGAGTATCAAAGCCTGCACTACGGAAGGCTCTACGACATGATATTAGGACCTGGAAGGAACGTGGTGTAACAAGTGCGTGCATCCGATCGCCGAAAAAGCCGGCTCCGGGTGACGCCTACGTTAGGGGCAAGATAAAAAAGTCATAGGAGGAAAATTATCATGCTTCAGCCGGAGAATCAGCCGAAGAAATACGAACATTTGTTTAGCGATATTGATCGCGGCATTATAAAGGTTCCAAAGTTTCAACGCGATTTTATATGGAGCAAGGAACAATCAGCCAAGTTAATCGATAGCATTATCAAGGGCTTCCCTATCGGGACGTTTATCCTTTGGAAAACCAAAGATGAACTCCGCCACTTTAAGAATATTGGCAATGCAAGATTGCCTGAAATACGGAAAGGTGATTTTGTCCACTATGTTCTGGACGGTCAGCAGCGTGTCACTTCGCTGTATGCTGTCAGAAAAGGCGTAGTTTTTGATAAGGAAGGTGAAGTCATAGATTATAGGGACATAGCAATTAATCTTGAACTCAGTCCTGATGATGATGAAGATATTGTTTTAACTGAAATCAATGAAGGTGGTTCCTCAATATCCGTTCATAAATTGTTGAACGGTCAATTAACGGAGTTGTTCGAAGAATATTCAAAGGATCAATTGAAGAAAATTGAATTATACAAGAACCGGCTTACAGGTTACGATTTTTCTACAATCGTCATATCAGAATATCCTATTGATGTAGCCTGTGAAATATTTACTCGAATTAATACTGGTGGTACTGAACTCAGCCTTTTTGAAATAATGGTTGCCAAAACTTACGATCAAGCCAAAGGGTTTGACCTTGCCGAGGAGTATGAAAAACTTATAGATAGTAAAAATAGTGACAAAGATTTGACTACGGCAAATTATGATACCATGGCTTCGCAGGCTATCCTGCAATGTATCTCTGCACACTTGTGTAATCAGGTCAGAAGAAAAGACATTTTAAAATTAAACAAGACCACTTTTATAAAAGAATGGCCTACAGTCAAGGCGGGGATCTTTTCTGCTATAGACTATTTACGGTCTCATTTGCGTGTCACGGTTTCCAGAATTCTACCATACAATATTTTGATAGTACCCTTCTCTTATTTCTTCATACGCAATAAAGGGAAGAAGCCCACAAAAATACAGAATCTCTTGCTTACACAATATTTTTGGTGGGCATCTTTGTCTGGTCGGTTTTCATCCGCCCAGGAAAGTAAGGTTGCATTGGACTTGACCAAAATGGACAATATATTAAGAGAGAAGCAGCCATCCTATCGGGGCGAAGAGGTCAACCTTGAAATAGACAAGTTGAAATGGTATTGGTTTAGCACGGGAGATGCTTTCTGCAAGTCTATTTTGTGCCTGCTATCTTATTTTGAACCAAAAGCATTTGATACTAACAGTGTTGTGACGCTTGATAATTCTTGGCTAAAAATTGCAAATAGTAAAAACTATCATCATTTCTTCCCCAAGAGTTATTTGGAAAAGCAAGGCTATGAATCGTGGCAAGCAAATAGCCTCATGAATATTACCTTCGTTGATGATTATCTAAATAAGAGTATTGTCCGTGCAAAGGCACCCAGCAAATATCTTGCTGAGTTCAAGAAGAATAATCTCGATTTTGACAAAACCATGTCATCCCATCTTATTAATCCCGATTCGTATGGTGTTTGGGAAAATGACTACGATAAGTTCATTAATAAGCGGGCCCAAAAAATGCTGAAAGAATTTCACAAGAGATTGAATCCCGCAATATGAGGTTCAGCATAATGGCATGGCACAGACAGGGGCAAAATAATAGAAAAGCCCCTAACAAATCGCTCAAGAGGGACTCCGGCTATGCTTGCGGCATAACCTCCGCCCCTTAGCTTGATCGTTCTGCTCTGTTTCTTCCCGTAATTCACTATCAAAGTCAAAAGGCCATATACTGGACTTGTAGGTGCTATACGTAACAAAGTCTGCTTTGCCTTATTATTTTGGTTAGTTACACATCATTTCACATTATCCCTAATCCATGCTTTCGTGTCAACAATAATTTCATCAATTAACGGTTCCAATT
>JAPLKB010000045.1 GCA_026388275.1 Pseudomonadota bacterium | reverse complement strand
GTTTTGTGCCTATGCGGCAAAAGGTGCACTTTCCACAGGATTCGTCCTGTGTGAACCGGAGGAAGAACTTGGCCATATCCACCATGCATGTAGTTTCGTCCATGACCACAAGACCGCCGGATCCCATAATGGCCCCTGTCTTGTTGATCTGCTGGTAATCGATCTGGAGATCACCCATGGAAGCTGGAATAGAACCGCCCGAGGGGCCTCCCATCTGCACTGCCTTAAACTTTTTGTCTTCTTTTATGCCGCCGCCGATGTCGTAAATAATCTCATTTATAGTGATACCCATAGGCACTTCCGCTAACCCGCCGCGCTTGATCTTACCCGACAAGGCAAATACCTTGGTGCCCTTGCTGTTTTCTGTTCCCATAGAGGAAAAAGCTTCCGGTCCATTCATAATGATCCAGGGAACGTTGGCAAAAGTCTCAACATTATTGATATTGGTAGGATTGTCCCATAACCCTTTATTGGCAGGAAATGGGGGTCTGAAACGCGGCATACCCCGCTTGCCTTCTATTGAAGCAATAAGGGCTGTCTCCTCACCGCATACAAATGCACCGGCGCCCTCTTTGATCTTTATGAAAAAATTTACATTCGAGCCGAAAATATTTTTTCCGAGAAATCCCTTTGCCAGGAGATTCCTGATAGAATCTTTCAAGCGCTGGACAGCCTTAGGATATTCGGCACGGACATAAACATACCCATCTTCGGCCCCGATGGCATAAGCTCCAATCATCATCCCCTCTAATACGGCATGGGGATCGCTTTCCAGAGTGGACCGATCCATGAATGCGCCGGGATCACCTTCGTCTGCGTTACAGATAATGTACTTATGGTTTCCTTCAGCCTGCCGGCAGAAGCCCCATTTTACACCGGTTAAAAATCCGCCGCCGCCTCTTCCACGCAACCCGGATTTGGTTATCATGTCTATTACATCTTCAGGCGTATGTTCTTTCAATATCTTCTGGATTGCCTGATAACCTCCTGCAGCTATATACTCTTCAATAGAATTAGGGTCGATAATCCCACAGTTCCGAAGCACGATGCGCCGCTGTTTCTGAAAAAAAGAGTCATCATCAGTCGGTCCTGAATTCCGTACAACCCATTCATGAACAGGTTTGTTCCCCAGGACGTGTTCGTCCATGATCCTTTTTGCCTTCTCCGGCGTGACCTCACCATATATGAAAGAGTGATTATCCTCATCAATAACCTCAACAAGCGGTTCACGGTAGCACATACCGTTGCATCCCGTCTCTTTCAAAACAGCCTGGATGTTCTTTCTCTCTACCTCAAGCTTTATTGCCTCATAGGTCTTTTCAGCGCCTGCTGATACACCGCAGGTTCCAAGCCCCACTTTGATTGTTTTCATCCTCTTCTCCTCGTTCATGTCAGTGTTCTCCCTTGCCGTTTTCTTTATACTCCTTTAGGATCTCCTGGACCTTTTTCGGAGTAAGGAGCCCATATGTCTCACTATTAACCATAATAACCGGTGAAAGGGAGCAACAGCCAAGGCAGGCAACCTTCTGCAACGTAAAAAGGCCGTCTTCTGTTGTCTCATCATTCGTTATTTGCAACTCATTCTCAAGAGTCCTGATAATAGCGGTGGAGGAATTCACGTGACATGCAGTCCCGTCACAAACCTTGATAATGTTTTTTCCCTGCGGTTTTAACCGGAACTGTGCATAAAAAGTAATTACTCCGTAAATGTCGGCTGAAGGTATGCCTACTATCTCACTTATGTAATCAATCGCCGATTCAGGTATATACCCGTATGTCTCCTGGGCAGATTGAAGAAGCGGGATAAGTGCGCCCAATTCGCCCTGATACTTCCATAACTCAATCTTGAAATTGGAGAACTTGCTTGCGCCATATTCTTCTTGTTTCATGGTTTCATTCTGTAGCATAAATAATCTCCCTCATAATGTATTCTCTCCTGCATGTTTTGCATGGGTTCGGCAATATGGAAGCTGAAGCCCTTAACAGCCAAACCCCGGTATCCCGCGGAGAGGGCCGGGGTCACCAGGGTCAAGTAGCACTGAATAGTTACTATCAGGTATTACGTCTCAAAGAGGGTAATTATAGGCCATTCCTTGATCCGCAACACACCGTCAAGTGATTTGAATTTATTCTTTATAGTGTTGCCGATCTCACTAAAGCTGCTACCCTTCATCAGCAACATAATATCATATTTTCCTCTTGTACAGTCACAATTAACTACTTGATCGTTGAAATAGAGAGCCGGGTAAATAGCCTCAAGCTTCTCTTTCTCGATCTCGAGGGTTACATAAGAAGATGCCCTGATTCGAGCCGTCTGGTTTGCATCGACCTCACTTTCACCTTTATCACGGCCCAATGCCTTGTCAACTGAACCAATTATGGAATGGACATTTTCCTCGAATATGGGTGTCTCCACGAAGAGAAGCGATGTATCCGCCACGCCTGCAATAGTCTTAATTTCATTCTCCATTATGTTATCAATTGCCTCCAGGGTATCGGCATGCAGCAGGAGGATCAGATCGTAATCGCCCCTGATAGCGTCGCAGTAAAGGACGTTTTCATGAAAGTAGAGCTGGCGGTACACTTTCATCAGATTCGCAGATGTATCAAGAGTAACCATTGCATAGGCTGTCATAAACTGTGCTGTAGACGGACGTTCTATTGGAACTGGCTTTGTAACCTCGGCTTCCTGGGCTTCCTGTGGTATTGTCTCAAGAGCTTCGGTCAGGTCTTCCATGGTGAAGGGTTTTTCCAGATAGGCAGCCACATGTTCTGTCTTTACTGCATCGGCTATTGTTTGGGTTCCGTATCCGGTTATAACAATTAAAGGAAGCTGGGGATAATTGAACTTAATCACCTTCAGGAGCTTCAACCCATCAATATCAGGGAGCCTGACATCAACAATTGCACAATCAAGGGGGACATTCCTCTTTTTCAACGTCTCCAGTGTTTGTAATGCCTTCATTCCATTCTCGCAGGGCTCGGTATGATACCCTTTCTGCATTAATCCCATCGACACATGTCTTCTCAAAGATGCTTCATCGTCGATCAACAATACGTTTCTTTCCATTGTATGTTCTCCTTTCTTTAAAGTATTCAGGTTATGTTCCATCATAACTATATTCTAAAGCAATAAATGTACCATTATTCACATGCCTTATATTTCAATAGGTTAGACTTTAATGGATATTGCAGACCCCGTTGCCACTGATAAATAAATTACATAATATTCAATAAAGCTAATAATAGCATGTTGTTAGCCACTGTTAATTAATATTACAGTTATCACTTCTCTCTCATGGCTCAATAAACCTATTATTATCAATGGATTACTGGTGTTAAATTAATTAACGTACCGATTGTGTACAGTGATATTGTTCAGATTGAAAGATGGTACCATAGTTGGTACCCGACCCGGTATTAGGTTGGCCTGTCCTTGCACATCAAGCTGATCAAGCCTTGGAACGGGATTACATACAGATAAAATGATATATATAAGATGTACGAACGGTAATGGAACAACCCCCTTTCCGGTTTGGGGATTATAAAGAATATCATCCCCATAAGGGATTGAAAATTAAATCGCCAAGGGAACACAGGAGAACATTAAGTAAGTTAGAAAGGTGTCATGTTTGATAGGGGGAGTTTATTATCGAGGACATACCAGATTATAAATGGTATTCAGTCACCCTGCATACAATGCAGCTGACAGAAAACAGCCTGACAACACGCTAGTCAGCAGCAGCCTTCAGAAAAATGACCGCTTTCCAGGGGGGGGTAGTACGTTGTTCTGTAAAACGTCGTTTTCTTCAATAAGAGGTGCAACTCAGAGTCGTAGCCATTCTGCCCCGCCACGCTCCGGTATGCCTTCATCTCGTATGCAGAAAATCGAAGAATTCGAGAAGACTTAATACAAAGCGGTTTTTCAGGTGTGATTTGTCCGGCCCGAGAGCCTTGTCCACTGTAGCGATAATATCAGCCACGTTATTGGCAACAATAGGAGTGTTAACATTAAGTGTTGCCACCTCCGCCACTCCGGGGACAGTTTTCACCTGCTCGTCGATAATGGCCGCTACCTTCTCGGGGCTTTCTGCCTGGACCAGAAGCATCAGGTCCTCCCCTTTGACCGCATCACAGTAGACCATGTTTTGAGCTAAATTGACCTTCCGGTAGACGTCCATCAGGTTTGCCGTTGGGTCGAGGGTCACCAGTACATAGGCGCTGTATGGGTGGCTGGGCAGTGGCTGAGGCGCAACAGCGTTTTGTGCCTTTGCCTTCGGTATCTCCTCAAGAAGCTTGGCGAGATCATCCATATGGAAGGGTTTTTCCAGATATCCGTCTGCATTTTTCGCCTCTTCTGCTATCCGCTCCGTTCCGGCACCGGTAATGATTACGACCGGAACGTCAGGGTAGCTAAACTTGATTGCCTTCAGGAGCTTCAGGCCATCAATATCAGGCAACCGGACATCGACGATAGCAAAATCGAGTGGTATATTCCTCTTTTTATATGTTTCGAGAGCCTGCAATCCCTTCATACCGTTTTCGCAGAGCTCTGCGTCGTAACCACGCTGCATTAATCCAAAAGCAACCATCCGCCGTAAAGAACCCTCGTCATCGACTACCAATACCTTTTTTTCCATTGTCTGTCTCCTTTCTGGATGGTTTTTCATGCTCATACCTTTTAAAAGCAAAGTTTGTGCCATTGATAAATAGCTTGTATTAACAGTAAGTTGTAATATATAAGGTGCATTCAGCTTTCGGTCCTGTGTTAAGGAAAAGAGGATAACATGCAGAAAAAGCAATAATGTAGGGATGTTATGATACTGTTAAAATTCTTTACTCTTTACACTGTCGAGCTATATTTGATTAACTTGCTTAAATTACGGCATGTTTCAGCTGTAAAATAAATATACGTATAGTTTGTTTACGAAAACAGGATACTATTCGCGAATCAAAAGGAAGGTAATGGGAAGTCAGTTATAACTATTGAATATTATTAATGCCCGGGACGAGCACGGTTTCACTCGGAGCGGGCGTGTGGTCTAAGAGAATGCCCGGGACGAGAATCGAACTCGTACAGCCGCAAGGACCGAGGGATTTTAAGTCCCTTGCGTCTACCTATTCCGCCACCCGGGCATCCTAATTCTTATAATAGGAAATGCTTTTATTGTCAACAATAATAACCGTTCCTGCTTCAATTTCATTACACTTCTTCCCTCCATGCTGTTTCTGCTGTATAATAAGCTGTGATCGTCAAAGAGATCAAGGCAAAGACTATTCTTTCCAAATCACAGATTTACGACTACGCCGTGAATCCCTATGTGGGATGCGGCCACGGCTGTATCTACTGTTATGCAAAGTTTATGAAGAGATTTACGGGACACCGTGAAGAATGGGGAGAATTCGTAGACATGAAGATGAACGCTGCCGAACTTCTGATTCGGGAATTGAGAAAAAAGAAAAAAGGAATTGTCTGGATAAGCGGGGTCTGCGATCCTTATCAATATGTGGAAGAAAAGTATATGCTTACCAGAAGGTGTCTTGAAATCCTCGTGGAAGGAGGCTGGCAGGTTACAATCCAGACAAAATCTCCTCTGGTTCTGAGGGACATGGATATATTGAAGATATCAGAGAATGCTGAGGTAGGATTTACCATAACCACTGCCGACGAAAAAGTACGTAAGATCTTCGAACCAGGTGCTCCGCCAATAGAAAAACGTATTGAGGCATTGGGCATTCTTCATGCAGCGGGGATCAGAACTTTTGTCATGATTGCGCCTATGCTTCCCCGGGGCTGGGAACTTGTTGAAATGCTCAAGGATAAAGTAGACCATGTTTTGATCGACAGATACAATTATCATTATGCCGACCGGACTTACAAAAAATATGGAGTGGAATGGGCTATGAAAGAGGATTTCTTCCAGGAAAAAGGGGAGGAATTGAGCACCGCATTCAAGAAGACAGGCATACCCTGCCAAAAGCTGTATTGAGAAACAACCCATACAGGAAATATCGCCAATATTGGTTTTGTGGCTATTTATGAATCGGCTGACATAGTGTCGGCAATTTGCCATAACTGATTTCCGCAACATCGAGGAAAAAGAAGTTTCAATAGTTGTCAAAAAGCTGAATAATAGGCAAGTGAGTGCCTCGATTACCAGACGGGAACCGTAAGGAAAGTCGCTAGACCGAGAGCGCGACATGCCCCGGACTCGCCGAAAAGGGCTGTGGCAGTGTGGTGTTTACGGCCATGACTGGCAATATGCCATGCGACAAGCACACAACGCTCACCTACGGACACGTCTCCAAGGAGTTCCGCTTGGATTTCTCCGAGGAGAATCACTTCACCTGCAGGCTGGGTAAAGGTGAAAGCTCCCGGGCAATCAAGTACGGCCCACAAGAACTCGGCAGATACAGAACCCCCTGCTGAGGCGACGGACGCATCTGGAATCCAGGGGCAGGCGACCAGTTTTCCCCCTTTGACGGGTCCTGGAAATACACGAAGACCATCACCCGGATCACGGTCCGGACCGCATACAAAGCAGGAGGGGAACCAGTGTGACGTGAGTCCCCGGTAGCGGCACGATGCCGCTACCGCCTCTTCGTAGCTCGGGCAAGCAGGCGGTTCGATCACAACCTCTGTGGGTCGTGCCTCGGCGAGAACGATGCCGCCGTTGAGCAGAACGACACCCCCTTCTGTTTCTCGAACCTCCAACTCGGTATCGAGCGGTGGCGGCAGCAGGAGTCGAACGGTGGCAGCGGGGCCATCAACGAACTGCGAAAGAAGCCCGCAAACGTAGCCTCCGTTGCCGGATGTCGGAGGTCCCTGGAACCGCTTATCGATTACGATCGTCTTGTTCTTCAATCTTAAACTCGCTTGATTATTGAAAAGAATAATTGACCGTTCTTTGCAATATGTGGTTGAATGCCCGGCTTAGCAAACCCCCTGTCATCGTTATTCATCATCAAAATTATTCCAGATATCCTCAGTAAATCCAAGGTTCATCGCGGCGCTTTGTTCTTGATAGTTCAAGTCCTTCCAATCTTTATCGGCACTTGCTGGTGCTTCGTTCCTATCCCATTTATCTTGTTGCCACCCGAGAAGGGTCCAGAGTTCTTTTTCTTTGCTACTCAGATCTTCCCACAACAATTTTTCCCAGATTCCCGGATTGCCTTTCATGTCTCGAACATCCATAGCTGCCTCCCGTGCCATCTTACTAAGAATTTTTTGTAAAGAGATCTTCGCAACGCTGGCTTATTGGTAATTGATTATCCGAAGATACATTATCATAAGTAAGAGTGATTTTATCATTTTCCGTATCTTGAATATATGCAACAACCCCACTGATTTTCATTACATCTCCAACTTCTAACTGCAAAATCAGCCGTAGCTGTAAGCCGTCGGCTGGATTGCCAGATTATGGCTTTTTATTATTTGGTTTGATTATCTTCCAAGCGTCGAGCTTATCGGCTCTATCAAAATAAATATTTTTTCCTGTCGCTGATAGTGGTATCCCCATTATTAAATCACATGGATTTAAAATACCTAATTTTAATGCAGCAACTCCTGCTTTATGCATCATACGGTTATCAACATTGTGTTCCATCGCAGTTTTAACTGCTGATGCTGACGCAATACTAAAATCCATTACTTTAAAAATACAATAAGGACCAGGGAGGCTATTTTCTGTTAAGGAAATCCGAGGATGCTTTAACATTTCTGAACATGTAGAAAATCCACATCCCCCACAATTCAGGCCTATTGCTTTTCTACCCTCAACCCCTATTAGTACCAAAAGGCCGGATTCTATTATAGTTTTTGCATCACTTTCCCAATCTTCTTTTATTGCATTTCCAAGCTTTTGATTTGGTAGTTTTTGATAAATTTCTTCTCCAATTTTTATCATCATGGCAGCGATAGATTTTTGTTTATTGGGATGCGCAATCATTATGTGAATATGGTCAATACCGCCGGATTTCGGCGCAGTTCTAGCAGATATTGACATTAATTTGGCAACAATTTCTAACCCTGATTTTTCCAGGCTATCCATATATAAATTACTCCTAATTTTTTTTTCCATAACGAAAAATTGAGCCAGAGGCGGAGTGCCTTTTTCCGCCGATTGGCTCCAGCGATTCCTTGGAACTCTTTTGCTTCTATCGGTCTTTCCATGTTTTTGTTTTATTATAGCTTCTATCTGTTTTTTGTCTTTATTCTTATCTCAACTTTCAGTACTATGAAAACCCAACATTTCTATGAATTTTTTTTTACTTTACTGTACTCCATAAAAGACATTTATAAAATGGATTCTATGCTTTCGTTCACAGTGAACGAAAAAATTACTTAATTGTCCAAAACAAAGCCTGTATTGGCTCTGCGGTAAAGATTAATTTCAACGGAAACTGTTTCCGTTATGTTGCTGACACAATGTCAGCAAAATCTCATTTTTGAAGATTTATGACTGTTTATCATCTTTATGTTCCAACTAAAAATTCAGCGCGACGCTATGCGGATGCGCTGAATTGACTTGTTATGCATACATTAATCTTCCCTTGGGTTGTGGAATTGGACGTTTTAATTCCATAGCGGTATCTATCCACTCATTTATGATGATTTCAATGTTTGAAAGTGCTTCTTTATAGGTTTTTCCGTCTGCCATACAACCAGGTAACTCTGGAACTTCAGCAATAAATGACCGGTCTTCCTGGCTCCAATAAATTATTATTTCATATTTATTTGTCATTGCTTTCCTCCAGAGTAAACTTATAGCGGACTATAAGGTTACGAACCTGTTTTGTTTGATACGGTTTTGTTTTTGGTCCTTTTGGTTGTAGATTCAATATTTCTTCAATGTTACCCTTTGTGAAAATATGATGATCTCCTCTAATCTGTTCTTCAAAACCGAACTTCTTAAGCAAATTACATACAGGTATCTACAAAGGATATATTGGCATCGGATGTGCCGGATAGAATTTTAAACAGCAATTTTTCAAAACTACCCATAATATGCTAACTATTTTAAATTCTTTATGCTTTCATGTCAATTTTTATCTGCATAACGTGGAATTGAGCCATAGGCAACGTTCTTTGTTGATGATTGGCTTCAATGATATGTTATGCAACAATTTTTTCCATTTGCAGATAAGAAACTTCTGGAATGTTGGCTTTCTCCTTTGCATGTTCAATGGTCATGCTGACAAGATTGCCTCTGCCGTCCAGATCAATATAAAGATTTTCCGATATTTCTTTTGTTTCCAGAATGGATTCATTTGAAAACTCAATGAGTGCCGTGTCTGTGTCTGCAAAATAGCGGATTTTCATGGTTACTCCTCCTTATAGCCTCTGTCGAAAAAGGTGTTATGAACTGTCTCTCCGTCTTCCAACAGAATAACTCTCAGATATTTTCCCGCTTCCTCAATATATTTCCACTTTCTTATTTGCCCATCAGACTGTCTTACAATCTTTGAAGGATTACTAATGGTGTCAAGTATCCACCCTTCCTTGATACCTTCCCTGTCAGGGCGGTGTCTTACGAACTAGGAAGTATTGGGTGCATTTCATGGTTTAATCTTACCATGTTCTGAATATAATTGTAACTTTTTGTTCATAAGATCGTCATGCATAACAAGTAATCTACTGCAAGCAGTAATTTGCGAAATATTAGTATTTGCCATGAAAGTTGTCAACAAAGTAAATAATTAGACATTGAAAGATAATACACATAAAATTACATAGATACAAAAAATAATAGCTATGGTTTACAGTAGAAGATATGCAGTAATTGCTCAGTTTTAATCAAAAGGAGCCGGCTTGCTGAGCGAATTTCAGACACTCCTGTTTAAATCAGGCAAAGTGCAGGAGTACACGGTCATAAGAATGTAGAGACAACCATGATCTATAACCACGTTATGCGATGCATGAAAAACGCCCCAAAAAGCTCTCTTGACCTGTTTCAGCCTAACTATCTGATTGCAATAGATAATTTCTTTCAATTGACCTTTAATTGAACTGGATGATATAGTTACACCTTATTGTTGTTCACATGAACAATAAATATGATAAAGGACAAACGTTATACATGAACTTTTTCATCCATACCACCGGCTGTAAGGCAAACCAATGGGATTCTTATGTAATTTCCAGTAATCTTGAAAACGCCGGATTGGCACGATCCCCCATGTCTCATGCCGATATTATTATCATTGATGCCTGCACATTAACAGACGGGGCAGAAAGGGATATCAGGAGATTTATAAACCGGAGCCGCAGGGAGAATGATAAGGCAAAAATCATCATTGCCGGTTGTCACGGACAGGTCTACCCTGAGCGCTCATTTGGTGCTGACCTTATCCTGGGTCAGGCTGAAAAGTTCCGTATCGTTGATTTCCTCGATAAAAAAGGTGTTTTTGTGTCGGAGAGGGCGCTGTTTTCCCTGGAAGCATGTATTGTTGACACATTGCCCATTGGTAAAACCAGGTTTTTTCTCAAGATTCAGGACGGCTGCGACAAATTTTGCAGCTATTGCGTGGTCCCCTTTGCAAGAGGGAAGCCGAGAAGTAAACCGGCAGCGGAGATTCTGGAGACCCTTGGCGCACTGAAGGAAAAAGGGATAAAAGAGGTTGTTCTCACCGGTATAGAGATAGCCTCTTACAGGGATTCGGCGTCAAATACGGATTTAAAGAATTTGATAACGCTCCTTGAAACAAGCGAAACACCTGACCGGATACGGATAAGCTCCATTGATCCCCTTTATATTGATGGAGAATTTATTGAAATTATAGCCGGTTCTAAAAAGATTACAAAAAGCCTCCATATCCCGCTCCAAAGCGGGTCTGATGCAATACTTGAAAAGATGGGGCGACGGTATAATAGTGCCTATATGATGGATATCATTGATAATATCCAAAACAGGATAAAAGGTGTCGGCATCGGTATGGATGTAATAGCAGGGTTTCCCGGAGAAGATGAAGGGTTATTTGAAGAGACGTACCGGTTCCTTGAATCATTGCCGATATATTATCTCCATGTCTTTCCATTTGCAGCCCGGAAAGGAACAGCAGCTTTTTCAATAGCAGGAAGCATCCCTGAATCACTAAAAAAGCAAAGGGTGCGCAGGTTAAAGATGCTTGACGCTGAAAAAAGACTGGTTTTTTATCGGCAGTTTATTGGCACAGAACAGATCATTATACCGGAAGGCAAGCTCTATAAAGGGGTATACATGAGGGGCTATACCGATAACTATATGCCTGTATATATTCCATATCAGAAAAATCTTGAAAATAAGCTGGTAATGGTTAAAATAAAAGAAATTAAGGAAAATCTGCTGCTTGGAGAAGTGAAGAAGTAGGCAGTGAAAAATTTGCGCCTTATTTATCCGGGAGGATATTATGTTTGTTTTCGGCAATCTGTTTTCAGGCATTGCTTATGTATTAAATCTTTTGCTTGATCTGTATTTCTGGGTAATCTTTGCACGAGCTATCCTGTCATGGATAAGACCTGACCCCTCTAACCCTATTGTCAAAACTATCTGTATGCTTGTAGATCCTCTGACGTACAGAATCTCAAAGATCATTCCTACAAGGATTGGCATGGTTGATGTGGCGCCCTTTATATTAATGTTGGCTGTTATTTTTATTCAAAAGTTCCTTGTATCAACCCTTTTCGATATGGGCATGAGGATGAAATAGTTGCCATCCTGAAACCCCGGTTGGCAACTATTTATGGGACGGAAGAGGGCAAAAGTAATATTATTGTAATAGATCGCATGGGAACAATTAAGGTTTTTTAAATCAGGAAAACTGAACAATAATGAAATAAAACGATGCAAAGAACAGATTCAACAAAGTGCGGAGCAGAGATAATACAGGAAAGATGCCGTGAATATTGAAATAAAAGTTATAACCAATGCAAAAAAGAGGGGGTTTGTTCGGGAAGGGGCAGGCTTGAAGGTGAAGCTCATATCACTGCCCGTTGAAGGTAAAGCGAATGAGGAACTTGTCGGTTATCTGTCAGATATTTTTGGTGTGAAAAAATCTGAAATTAAGATAATAAGGGGAGATAAGGACAAGAAAAAACTTGTTTCAATACCTGTTGATGAAGCAATGATAGAAAAAGTAGCAGGCAAAACCACAACAGTTACAACGGGTTAATTTCCTTGACAATTAAAGGATAAACCAATTATATTATCACACTCAAAAGAAGGGAGATATGTTTATAAGGCTTTCAGAGATAGAAGATGGAGCTGTATTAAAAGGAAAGATAGATGGCTCACAGCTAAAAGGAACGATAGAAAATGAGTTTTCTTTTCTTGCTCCTGTTGATTATGAATTGGTTGTCCGGAAGTTTGAAAACAATGTGAGGCTGGAAGGTTCTATCGGCTGTTCCCTTTCCCTTATGTGCGGCAGGTGTACGGATGTATTTCCTTTTATAATACAGACCTTTCTCGATGTGGGGCTTCAAAAAAAAATCTCTGTACCGGACACAGAGCTTGAGCTTGCCGAGGAAGATCTGGAAGTCTATTATTATGAAGGCGACGAGATAGACATAAATCCGTTGATATATGAAGAGGTGTTACTGAGCATACCTATCAAACCCCTTTGCAGAGAAGATTGCAGGGGACTATGTCCTGTATGCGGAAAGAACAATAATATTGAAGAGTGTCATTGTAATAAAGTTGCAAATAAGTTGCTGGAGGAAAAATTAAACGCTTTTTTAGCGCGCCAAGGAGATAATTATGGCAGTTCCAAAAAGAAAAACTTCTCAGTCAAAAAGGGACAAACGAAGAACACATTATAAATTAACGGCTGTTAATGTTGGGCTTTGTCCGAACTGTAAAGAACCTAAATTACCGCACATTGTATGCCCTAAGTGCGGATTTTACAGGGGTAAACAGTTTTTAAAGGTCAAAGAAGCATAAACAGTTATGATAAAGATAGCGGTTGACGGAATGGGAGGAGACTTCGCACCCCGTGCCGTAGTTGAAGGGGTGGAGCTTGCTTGCAGTGAAAAGATAGCGGATATCATTCTTCTTGGTGATGAAAATGCTATAAAACCGCTGATAAGAAACCCTGAAGGCATTGAGATTGTTCATACACCGACCTGTGTCGAGATGGATGAATCCCCTTCAAATGCCTTGAGAAGAAAGAAAGATTCTTCCATTAACAGGGCCTTTGAGCTGATGAAATCCGGGAAGGTTCAGGCTGTCGTTACAGCAGGTAATTCCGGAGCAGCAATGGCCTTTGCTATTTTTACCCTGGGAAGGCTGGCATCTGTGGACAGGCCGGCGATAGCAACGCTGAATCCGAATGCAAAGGGAGGGTCAACAATCCTTATCGATTCGGGTGGTAACGTTGATTGCAAGCCTATAAACCTTGTTCAATTTGCCCTGATGGGAGATGTTTTTGCAAAGTGTGCCCTGGGTATAAAGGCTCCGAAAGTCGGTATCCTGAGCAACGCCGAAGAAGAGACAAAAGGAAACGAATTAACAAGAGAAGCACACGCCATGTTAGAAAAACTGGGGCTTAATTATGTCGGATATGTAGAAGGTACGAATGTGCATGACGGCAGTACCGATGTTGTGGTAAGCGACGGTTTTGTTGGAAACGTAGCATTGAAGGTAAGCGAGGGAGTAGCTGATGCTTTAATGGTATTACTTAAAGAGGGTATTGAAAAAAAATTACTGCGTAAGATAGGCTATCTTTTTATTAAAGATGTGTTTAAGGAAATTGCCAAGAAGATCGATTATTCTGAAACAGGCGGCGCACCCCTTCTGGGGGTTGACGGCGTATGTATCATATGCCACGGAAAATCCAATGGTAAAGCGATAAAAAACGCAATAGCCTTAGCAAAAGGATTCGTTGAAAAAAATCTGAACGAATTTATAAAAGAGACAATGCAGAGCCACCAATCACTTCAGAAGAAAAAGGAGAAGAAGAAATGGATTATTTTTTAACGGAAGATCAGAGGCAGATTCAGGCATTGGCTCGAAGAATTACTGAAGATAAAATAATCCCTGTAAGGGCAGAGCTTGACGAAAAGGAGGAATTTCCCTGGACTGTGATGAAGGCATGTGCTGAAACCGGTCTTTTTGGTGTAAATATCCCTGAGGAATATGGCGGGACAGGAGGGGGAGTTTTTGAAAACTGTATTGTTGTTGAAGAGTTGAGTAAGGGTTGTCTTGGCATTTCGGTAAGCTATGCAGCAAGCCTTCTTGGCGCATATCCGATCCTGCTCGGCGGTTCTGAGGCACAGAAGAAGAAATATCTGCCGGAAATATCAAGCGGTAATAGGCTCGGCGCCTTTGCCCTGACAGAAGCTAATGCAGGGAGTGATGCCCAGGGAATCAGAACTGAGGCGAAAAAAGTAGGGGATGAATACATCCTGAATGGGACAAAACAATGGATAACAAACGGCGGTGAAGCTGAAATATACAGTGTTATTGCAATGACCGACAGAAGCAAGGGCGGCAGGGGTGCAACAGGTTTTATTCTTGAGAAGGGTATGGAAGGTTTTTCCTTCGGCAAAAAAGAGAAGAAGCTTGGCATAAGGGCTTCTGCGACAAGAGAGCTTGTATTTCAGGATTGCAAAGTTCCTAAAGAAAATGTTATAGGTAGAGAGGGGATGGGTTTTATTCTCGCTATGAAGACATTCGACAGGACAAGGCCTGGTATCGGCGCACAGGCCGTCGGGGTTGCGCAGGGCGCCCTTGATGAAGCGGTTCATTATGCCAGAGAGAGGGAACAATTTGAAAGAAAGATCATCACGTTCCAGGCTTTGCAACATATGCTTGCCGACATGGCTATGCAGGTCGAAGCTGCCCGCGCCCTTATATATGCTGTTGCGCGATATATAGACAGCAACCCGAAGGATTTTTCAAAAGTTTCGGCTATGGCCAAGGTCTTTCCGAGTGACGTAGCGATGAAGGTAACTGTTGATGCCATTCAGATCTTTGGAGGATACGGGTACATGAAAGAATACCCGGTTGAAAAGATGATGAGAGATGCAAAAATACTTCAGATATATGAAGGGGCAAACCAGATCCAGAGGAATGTAATTGCCCTTGAGCTTGTGAAAGAGGCGGCATCGAGAAAGAAGAGATAAAGCAGTGTTGAGTTTTAAGTTTTGAATGTTGGGTTATTGGATAGAATTAATAATTCAACAAGAAAAGAGGATTTAAATGAAAAAAATTGGCGTTGTTTTTCCGGGTCAGGGTTCCCAGCGTGTGGGCATGGGTAAGGGACTCTATGACCGGTTTGAATATGTGAGAGACCTGTTTAAAACAGCCGATGAAACGCTTGGCTTTCCCATAACAAAGCTTTGTTTCGAAGGACCCGAAGATGAATTACGGCAGACATACAATACTCAACCTTCCCTGCTCCTTGCGAGCTATGTTGTATATAAGGTACTCAAAACAGAGACAGGTATTTCCCCGTACCTTGTTGCAGGGCACAGCCTTGGTGAGTACACAGCATTACTTGCCGGAGGTTTTTTTAAATTTGAGGATGCCCTGAAGATTACGAGAAAAAGAGGCCTCCTTATGGAAGAAGCTTGTCCGAAGGGCAAAGGCGGTATGGTAGCTCTTATCGGTGCTGATATGGGGAAGATAGAGCCTGTTTTACGGGAAATCTCCCATGATGATTATGTGGCTGTGCCGGCAAACCTTAATTCCAAAGAACAGGTGGTTTTGTCGGGTAATGTGGACGCTTTAAAAGAGGCTGTTGAAAAACTTAAGGGTATAGGGTATAAAAAAGCCATATTCTTAAATGTTTCAGGACCCTTCCACAGCCCCCTGATGAGGGAGGCGGCAGAAGGATTAGAAGAAGAATTGCGTAAAATCCCGGGCAGCAATATAGAGACCCCGGTTGTTTGCAATGTAGATGCCTGTCCTGAGAAAGATAAGAATGCCATACCGGGCAAGCTTTACAGACAGATGTTTTCGCCTGTTTTATGGGAAAGTTGTATAATGCGAATGGCAAAAGAAGGCGTTGAGGCATTCCTGGAGGTAGGACCTCAGAAAGTGCTTTCAAACCTGATAAAGAGAATAGAACCTGATATTCCATGCTATAATGTGGAAGAGTTTGAAGATATCGAGGCGGTGAAGGGGTTGCTTGTATGAAGGACACTGTAACAATAGTTACCGGTGGTGCACAGGGCATTGGCCGGACAATAGCGGAATTTTTAGCGGATAAAGGTGGAGATATTGTTATATTTGATATCATTGATGGCAATGAAGTGCTGAATGCAATTACGGATAAAGGAAGAAAGGCTGAATTTTATCAAGTTGATGTGTCAGATTTCACAGCCGTTGAAGAGGCTGTCAACAGTGTAGTAAAAAACATGGGACAGATCAGCAACCTTGTTAACAATGCCGGTATTACGATTGATAAATTATTGTTAAGGATGAAGGAAGAAGACTGGGACAGGGTAATCCGGGTGAACCTGAAGAGCGTTTTTAACTGTACAAGAGCAGTTATAAGGCATATGCTGAAAACAGGCGGCTCTATTGTAAATATCTCGTCGATTGCCGGGGTGATGGGCAACGCAGGTCAGTCAAATTATGCTGCAAGCAAAGCAGGCATTATAGGCTTTACAAAAAGCACAGCAAAAGAATATGGAGAGAGGGGCATAAGGGTAAATGCTGTTGCCCCGGGTTTTATCAACACAAAAATGACGGAGATACTGGACGATAAATATAAGGAGGAAATGCGTAAGGCAATTCCCTTAAAGAAATACGGCGAACCCATAGACATAGCCCGTGTTGTATACTTCCTGCTTTCCGAATACGGGGGTTACATTACGGGAGAAACGATAAACGTCAACGGTGGCTTATATATGTAGTGTTTTAAGTTGCAGATTTTATTGGCGACCGCTGATAACTGGCAATATAGTGTCAGTGTTAATAAATCGAGGAGGTGATTCTTAGATGACAGTAACAGAAAAGGTAAAAGAGATGATTGTTGAACAGCTCGGAGTAAACGAGTCCGAAGTCATTCCTGAAGCAAAGTTTATTGATGACCTTGGAGCTGACTCGCTTGACATTGTTGAACTCATCATGGCGCTGGAAGATGCATACGGGATTGAAATTCCGGATGAAGATGCAGAGAAGATGGAGACAGTGGGCGATGCAATCAAATATATAGAACAGCGTATGGCAGAAAAATAACCAACGAGGTGAATACATTGAAAAGAAGGGTGGTTGCCACTGGTTTAGGTCTTGCAACGCCTCTCGGTGTCGGGTTAGAAAATGTATGGCAGCGTATTTTAAACGGTGAATCGGGGATAGCCCCGATCACCCGTTTTGATACTACCCTGCATGAAACAAAATTTGCCGGTGAGATTAAGGAATTCAAACCTGAAGATTATATTTCTCCAAAAGAGATTAAAAGGATTGACTTATTTATCCAGTATGCCCTTGCAGCTTCCAAGATAGCAATGGAAGATGCCGGCCTTGACATGGACAAAGAGGACGCCGAAAGGGCGGGCGTAGTAGTAGGTACGGGGCTCGGAGGTCTGCCGACCATTGAAAAGTACCATAGTGTTCTTCTGGAACGTGGTCCCAGCAGAATTACGCCCTTTTTTATCCCTATGCTGATAGCAAATGAGGCGCCGGGACATATTGCGATCCGGTACGGCCTGAAAGGCCCGAACCTGTCCATTGTAACGGCATGTGCAACGGGCTCGCACTCCATTGGAGAGGCATCCAGGATAATCATATACGGGGATGCCGATGTGATGGTGGCTGGAGGAACTGAAGCGAACCTCACCCCCCTTACTGTCGGCGGGTTTAATGCAATGAAGGCGCTTTCCACACGGAATGATGCACCGCAGAAGGCATCGCGCCCCTTTGATAAGGACAGGGACGGTTTTGTTGTTTCTGAAGGTTCGGGTATTGTAGTTCTCGAAGAGCTTGAACATGCCCTGAAAAGAGGAGCAAAGATATACGGAGAAATAGCCGGTTACGGATATAACGGGGACGCATACCATATCACTGCTCCATGTCCGGACGGAGAGGGGTTTATCCGCTGCATTAAAATGGCATTGAAAGACGCCGGAATGTCGCCGGAAGATGTAGATTATATTAATGCCCATGGGACATCAACAGAATTGAACGACTATACGGAGACGCTTGCAATAAAAGAGGTATTCAAAGAGAAAGCATACAAGATCCCGGTAAGCTCTACCAAATCTATGACAGGCCATTTGCTGGGCGCTGCGGGAGCGATAGAGGCAGTATTTTCCCTGCTGAGCATAAGGGATAATATCTGCCCTCCTACAATCAACTATGAGACACCTGACCCGCAGTGTGATCTTGATTATGTACCCAATGAATCAAGGAGCCATAAGGTAGATGTTGCATTGTCAAATTCATTCGGTTTTGGCGGTACGAACTCGACCCTTGTATTCCGGAGATTTAGTGGATGAAAATTGTCCTTGCCTCAGACCATGCCGGTTTTGAGTTGAAAGAACACATAAAAAGTATTATTGAGAAGGAAGGTTATTCCTTTGTTGATATCGGGACACACTCAGAAAACTCTGTTGATTACCCTGATTATGGTTTTAAGGCTGCAGAACTTTTATCAACCGGAGAAGCAGACAAAGGTATATTTATTTGCGGTACCGGTATTGGAATGAATGTCGTTGCCAATAAGGTGAAAGGGATACGTGCAGCTCTCGTACAAGATATATATACGGCGATCCAGAGCAGAAAACACCTTGATGCCAACGTACTTGTGCTCGGCGAAAGGGTAATCGGCAAAGGAATGGCGGAAGAAATTGTGAAAGCATGGCTCGGAACATCTTTTGAAGGCGGAAGGCACGAAAAACGGGTAGAAAAGATAAGGCAGTGGGAGGAGAAACACCTGAATAAGTGAAAGGTGAATAGAAAAAATTGTTCAACCTTCCAGGTTTTATATTATACGGACTGGTGAAATAATTATGAAACTGGCAGAAAAAGATAAAGAGATTTATGGGCTTGTAAAGCAGGAGATTGAAAGAGAGGAGTACAGCCTTATCCTGATTGCATCGGAGAATTATGTTGATGAGGAGATTCTTGAAGCGCAAGGCTCTGTCCTTACAAATAAATATGCGGAAGGCTACCCTTTCAAAAGATATTACAGCGGGTGCGGCTATATTGATCAGATAGAACAAATAGCCATAGACAGGGCGAAAGCTCTTTTTCATGCTGAACATGCAAATGTCCAGCCTCATTCAGGTTCTGCTGCAAATATGGCTGTTTTTTACGGTGCTCTCAAATTAGGCGATACAATCCTCGGTATGGATATAGATCATGGAGGGCACCTGACCCATGGCGCTCGTGTAAGCTTTTCCGGCAAGCAATACCGCTCTGTTGGCTATAAGGTTTCAAGTGCGAATGAAGAACTCGACTATGATGAGATCAGGAAAATTGCCCATGATGAAAAACCGAATATGATTATTGCAGGTGCCAGCGCGTATTCGAGAGTTATAGATTTCAAAAAGTTCAGAGAGATTGCCGATGAAGTGGGCGCCTATTTGACGGCAGATATTGCCCATATTGCCGGACTTATCGTTGCAGGACTGCACCCGAGTCCGGTGGAACATGCACATTTTGTAACTACAACCACCCATAAGACACTCCGTGGACCAAGAGGCGGATTAATACTTTGTAAACAGGAATTTGCAAAAAAGATTGACTCTGCTGTTTTTCCCGGTATTCAGGGCGGGCCGCTTATGCATGTTATTGCGGCAAAAGCTGTGGCGTTGAAAAATGCCATGAGTGACGAATTCAGAGAATATCAAAGGCAGATTATCAAGAATGCCAAACACCTGGCCGCCAGTATGGAGAAGTGCGGTTTTCGTATAGTCTCCGGAGGTACAGACAACCATCTGTTCCTTGTTGATCTGTCACCCAGAGGGGTAACAGGGAAACAGGCACAGGAAGTCCTCGAGAGAAGCGGGATCATGATCAACAAAAACCTGATTCCTTTCGATTCAAAGAGTCCAAATGTCACAAGCGGTATCAGAATAGGTACTCCGGCAGTTACTACACGGGGCATGAAGGAGCATGAAATGGAGCTCATCCGTGATTTTATTGATAGAGCCCTCAGTGATCTTGAAAATGAATCGCTCCATCTTGAAATAAAAGAAAACGTTAAAGCATTATGTAAAAGATTCCCTTTTTATTCTCGTATATATGAAATATGATAAATAATCGCCCTGATTGGAATTCCTATTTTATGGAGATTGCACAAATTGTTTCAAAGCGGTCAACATGTAAAAGAAGGAATGTAGGGGCATTAATCGTAAAAGAAAAGAGAATACTGTCTACAGGTTACAATGGCGCGCCAACAGGGTTAAAACATTGCATTGAAGCGGGATGTCTGCGGGAAAAACTCAATATTGCATCCGGCGAAAGACATGAGCTATGCAAGGGTCTTCATGCTGAACAAAACGCTATTATTCAGGCTGCGCATCACGGTGTTTCCATCAGTAGTGCCGATATCTATTCAACCCACTTACCGTGCTCAATATGTATCAAAATGATTATTAATGCAGGAATTACGAGGGTGTTCTATGTTAATGGTTATCCTGACAATCTGTCCATGGAGATGATAGAAGAGTCAGGTGTTACACTCGTGAAGGTAGACATGAACGTAAATCAGGAATCGGGGCATCAGCTTGCAGGTACCCGGAACTCAAAATTATATGATTCAAAAACAAAAAAAATAAAACCTCGCTCCGCGAAAAAATTATGAAATGTCCTTTCTGTGATTCTGTAGAGAGTAAAGTCCTTGATTCAAGGGTAAGCAAGGAGATGGATGCTATCCGCAGGCGGAGGGAATGCCTTAGCTGTGGCAAAAGATTTACAACAGCCGAAAGACTTGAAGAGGGATTACCGCTGGTCATAAAAAAAGACGGGAGAAGAGAAGTTTTTGATAGAACAAAGATATTGAACGGGTTAAAAAAGGCCTGTGAAAAAAGACCTATAAGCATTGCAAACATTGAAAAAATTGTTTCAAGGATTGAATATAATCTGCTGGAGGGAGGTGAAAGAGAGACCAGAGGTGCAGAAATAGGGGAAATGGTTATGGAGGAATTGAAAAAGCTTGACGAGGTAGCCTATGTTCGTTTTGCATCCGTTTACCGGCAGTTCAGGGACATTAATGAGTTTATGAATGAACTTAAGGGTCTGTTGCTGAAAAAGGAGGAATGGATCAACGGAGAAGAGAAGAAGAGTTAATGGAATAGGGGTGAGTGAATGAAAGAAGAAGATTATATGAAAATGGCGATTTCACTTGCACGGAGAGGGTTTGGCACAACATCTCCCAATCCTATGGTAGGCGCAGTTCTTGTTAAGGGTACGCATATTGTGGGAAGAGGGTACCATAAGAAACCGGGCCTTCCTCATGCTGAGATTATGGCTATAAATGATGCAAAGGAAAATGCTCTTGGTTCAACCCTTTATGTGAATCTTGAGCCATGCGTTCATTTCGGAAGAACACCTCCCTGTGTGGACGCAATAAAGAAAGCGGGTATAAAAAAAGTAGTTGCTTCTATGCTTGACCCAAACCCGGATATGAACGGGAAAGGTATTGATGCTCTGAAAAAAGCTAATATAAGTGTAAAAGTAGGTCTTCTTGAGGACGAGGCAAGAAAACTCAACGAGGCCTTTGTGGTATATATGGAAAAAAAGAGACCTTTCTTTGTAATGAAAGCAGCAGCCAGTCTTGATGGAAAGATTGCAACGAAAACATGCGACTCTAAGTGGATATCCAATGAAGAATCAAGAAGTCATGCGAATAAACTGAGATCAACAATGGACGGCATAATGGTAGGCATCAATACGGTAATTACTGACAACCCTATCCTTGTTCCGCGGATGCTGCGTCCCAAGAAATACCCTATCCGCATTATCCTTGACTCCAAACTCAGGATACCCCTTGCAAGCGATATGGTAAAGACATCCGAAAAATACAAAACATTGGTTTTTGCTTCGGAAGATGCACGTTCAGACAAGGAAGCCAAGCTGAAATCCCTTGGGATAGAGGTTATAAAGGTTCCCAGAGAAGAGAACGGGAGAGTTTCAATCAGGCATGTGTGTGAAGAGCTGTACAAAAGGGAGATTATCAGCGTGCTCGTGGAAGGCGGCGGTGAAACACACAGCAGCCTCCTGAAAGAAGGTCTGTTGGATAAGGTGGTATTATTTTATGCACCGATCCTTATCGGAGGGAAAAACGCTCTCAATATTATCGGAGGACGCGGTATCGATTTTTTAAAGGATGCTTACAAAATAGATATCTCTTTAATTAAAAGATTTAAAGAAGATATATATGTAGAGGGCTATGTTCACAGGGATTATTGAAGACATAGGTTCGATATCAGACATCAGGAAGTCCGGAGGTAAGTGGGAGTTCTGTATCAAAACAAACATAAGCGACCGGGGCATCCATGAAGGCGATAGCATTGCTATTGACGGAGTTTGTTTGACGGCCACAAGGCTTGAAAAAGGAATGTTTTATGCAGATGCTTCACTTGAAACACTCAGTCTGACTACCTTGAAAGATAAAAAGACAGGGAGCCGGGTAAATATTGAAAGAGCAATGGCATCCGACGGCAGGTTCGGAGGTCATTTTGTTATGGGACATGTGGACGGAATCGGCACAATAACAAGTATCAGTAAAGCAGGCGATTCAATAAAAATAGAAGTTGAAATACCGTCTGATTTATCACGTTATATTGTAAAAAAGGGTTCTGTTGCAATAAATGGAATAAGTTTGACAGTCAACGAGCAACATGATAATATGTTTATTGTAAATGTAATTCCTTTCACAGTGTCTAAAACCACAATTGGCGAAAAAAGAATGAGTGATAAGGTTAACATAGAGACTGATATTATCGGAAAATACATAGAGAGTTTTATAGATAAATCCAGCAAAAAGGGCGTAACCATGGGCTTTCTTTATGAACAAGGATTTATAAAAGGGGTATAAAGATATGGCAATTTCAAGCATAGAAGATGTGATCCCCGATATACGTGAAGGCAAGATGGTCATCATCATAGACGATGAAGACCGGGAAAATGAAGGCGATGTAATGATTGCCGCTGAAAAAGTAACTCCTGAAGCTATAACGTTTATGGCACGGTATGCTTGCGGTCTTATATGTCTTTCCTTAACAGAAGAAAAAGCAAGGGCATTGGATCTTCCTCTAATGGTCCAGGAAAACACTTCGCGGCACAATACGGCTTTTACAGTATCAATAGAAGCAAGGGATGGAGTAACAACGGGCATTTCAGCCTATGACAGGGCGAAGACAATACAGGTTGCTACAGATGACAACGCAACATCTAATGATCTTGTAAGGCCAGGCCATATATTTCCGCTTATTGCGCTGCAGGGCGGTGTCCTTGTCAGAGTGGGACATACAGAAGCATCTGTTGATATGGCAAGGATTGCAGGATTAAAACCTGCAGGTGTTATATGCGAGATCATGAAGGAAGATGGAACAATGGCACGCCTGCCTGATCTTGAAGCTTTCTCAGCACAACACGGACTAAAGATTTGCACCGTGGCAGACCTGATCAGGTATAAGACAAAAACTGAAAAGCTTGTAAGAAGGGTGACGGAAACAAGAATTCCGACACGGTATGGCGGTGAATTTACAGTAATAGGCTATGAAAATGATATAGATAAAAAAACACACTTAGCGCTTGTTAAGGGTGACATTAAACCTGATGACAGTGTGCTTGTAAGAGTGCATTCAGAATGCTTTACAGGAGATGTACTCGGTTCCATGAGGTGCGATTGCGGAGAGCAGTTGCGTGTTGCCCTCAATATGATTGAAAAAGAGGGGAAAGGTGTTTTTGTGTACATGAGACAGGAGGGCAGAGGGATTGGTTTGCTAAACAAGCTGAAGGCGTATAACCTGCAGGATCATGGACACGATACGGTTGAGGCGAACTTAGCCCTTGGTTTTTCGGCTGATTTGAGGGATTATGGAATAGGTGCTCAGATTTTAAACGACCTCGGCGTCAGGAAGATGAGACTGCTTACAAATAATCCGACAAAGATAATAGGGCTTGAAGGATATGGTCTTACCATTGTAGAGCGGGTGCCGCTCGAAATATCACCGACAAAAGACAGCATTGTGTATCTTAAGACTAAGCAGAAAAAGATGGGTCATATCCTTAACAACATATAAGGAGCATATATTATGATACGTGAAGGAAAGCTTAGCGCAAAGGGTTTTAAGTTTGCAATAATTGTAAGCAGGTTTAACAGCTTTATCACGGAGAGGCTTCTTGAAGGCGCTCTTGATGGTTTAAAAAGACATGGGGCAGAGGATAAACAGATTGATGTATACAAAGTTCCGGGTGCTTTTGAAATACCTCTGATTGCAAAACTCCTCGCGAAGAAAAAAAATATAGACTGTGTAATATGTCTTGGTACTGTAATAAAAGGTGCTACCCCACATTTTCATTATATTGCATCAGAGGTTACAAAGGGCATTGCACAGGTTTCTCTTGAGTATGAAAAGCCGGTTGTCTTTGGTATTATTACGAGTGAAAACATTGAGCAGGCAATAGAGCGGGCAGGAACAAAATCAGGCAATAAAGGCTATGATGCTGCCTTAAGTGCAGTAGAAATGGTTAATCTCATAAGGGAAAATGCTTTGTGCGTCGAAGAAAAGCAAGAGAGTTAGCATTAAAAATGCTCTATCAATTGGAAACAAATAACGAAGACGCCGAACTTGCCCTTGATAAGTACTGCGAAACCTTCCCCTATCAAAAAGATATTACGGATTATGCGATGTTACTCCTTTCCGGTGTTAAAAAAGAAAAAGAGATGATAGACAGATTTATTGCTTCTGCAAGTGAAAACTGGAAAATAGACAGAATTGCCTTTGTTGATAAGAATGTCATGAGGATTGGTGTATATGAGATGCTGTTTTCCCAGGATGTGCCGCCAAAGGTTGCAATTGATGAGGCAATCGAAATGGGGAAAAAGTACGGACACGGAGATTCCGGCGATTTTATCAACGGAGTGCTCGACAGGATTTTAAAAGACCACTATGGGCAGAAAGATCCGCAGCGGTAAGCCTTGACCAGGAGATTGATAATTCTGAAGAAATTCTTTGAAGTGATCGTGGGTATACCCGCAATACAATGATTGGCTGACGTATCTTTAACTGTCCCATAACTCATAACCTTGATTTTTTGCTGCCGGCTATTGGCTGCAACCAAAAATTACCATGACTCACTTAATTATTGACGGATATAATTACATCAACAGAATAAGGACATCCCCGGCAGGGGAGGGATCGAACCTTGATATGCTGAGGAGGTCTTTACTTGACAGGTTTGTGCAATATAAAAAACTGAAACGTGTTAAATTAACAGTAGTTTTTGATGCATATAACAGCTTTTCGCCTGGCAGGCAAAGAGAGAATTATAAAGGCATTGACGTGGTATATTCCGGGGAGAAAGAGACTGCGGACGATGTTATTATCGGTTGGATAAGGGAGAAAAGGGCCGGTATTGTGGCAGTAAGCTCAGACCGGGCAATCATTGATGAGGCAAAAAGGCACGGTGTTGCTTTTCTGACCCCGCCAGGTATGGAAGCATTGATGGTCAACGATGTGTCCGGAAAAGATGGGGAATCGGATGAAACTGACCGGCAGTCTGCAAAGAAGAAGGGCAATCCGAGAAAACTTCCTAAAAAATTGAGAAAATCCACGAAAACTATAGGCAAAATATAATTCCATATTTATCCTAAGGGAAAATACAGGTTTAAGTAAACATTGCCTTTAAAAAGATTTTATGGTAACACGTTATAGATAAGATTTTATTGAATTTATGTATACATTCACACCAAAGATATGAAACCTTTGCAAATCCGTATTCTACTTTGTGTAATATGGCTTCTTCTGTTAACCGGTTGTCTGCCGAATAAGAAGTTGACTGTTGCAGCGACGGCGACATTGCTGGAAGGGGTGGCAAAATCAGCTTTTCAACAATCAGACCTTAAGCTGGTACGTGAAGGAATTCCCGCCTATCTGATGCTGATGGACGGTATGATTGAGTCGGTGCCGGATAATGAGCAGTTACTCATTAATGCTGCCCAGACCTATTCTTCCTTTGCCTCGGCTTTTATGGAGGAAACCGATCCGGAATATGCGAAACTGCTCTACAGAAAAGCAAGGTACTACTCTCTGCGATCCCTGGAGATAAGGGGGTTCAAGGACCCTGCTCAGAGCCTGTTTGACGATTTCGGGGAAGACGTTAAGAACTGCGGCAAGAAGGATGTCCCCTATTTGTTTTGGGCAGCTACTTCGTGGGGAAACTGGATCAAGCTGAATCTTGATTCAATGGAGGCACTTGCTGAACTTCCAAGAGTTGAACTGATGATGAAAAAAGTACTTGAACTCGACGAAGGTTTTTATTATGGCGGGCCTCACATCTTTATGGGAATATGGTTTGCCTCCTGGCCCAAGGACGCCGGGGGAGACCTGAAAAAGGCTCAAAAACATTTTCAGAAGGCTTTACAGATAGGGCAGGGTAAATTTTTAATGACCTATGTCTATTATGCGAACTTTTATGCACGGCAAATCCTCGACAAAGACCTTTTTGTCTCAACCCTTCAAAAGGTTCTGGATGCTCCTGTTGACATATTACCGGAGATAACGCTCCTTAATGCGGTTGCCAGGAAGAAAGCAGAGGATCTGCTGCATCATAAAGAGGAAATTTTCGAATAGGAGCATCTATGAACACTCGCAGTGTAATAAAATTTATTGGACTCTTGTTGCTGGCATGTCTTTTTTTTACCGGACCGGTTCAGGGAGCTGAGAAAGGGGTTATCATAAAACTGGCCACCTTGGCCCCGCAGGGAAATTCCTGGGTTAAGATGCTTCATGCCTTAAATGCTGAAGTGATGAAAAAGACCGAAAACAATGTTCAGCTTAAGATTTATGCCGGAGGAGTGCTGGGCGATGAGAATGATATGCTTCGAAAAATGAAGATCGGCCAGATTCAGGCTGCAGCCCTGACCTCAACAAGTCTCTCATCGATATTCAAAGAGATCAATGTCCTGCAAATCCCTTTTCTCTTTCAAAATTATGATGAAGTTGACCTCATTTTGAAAAAAATGGATACATTTCTCAAAAAAGGCTTTGAAGATAATGGATACATACTACTGGGTTTTTCCGAGGTAGGGTTTGTCTATCTCATGTCCTCCACTATTCCTATCTCCAGCGTAGCGGACATTAAAAAGGGGAAAGTCTGGATCCAGGAAGAATCTCACATGGCCAAGGCAGTCTTTGATGCAGCCAAAGTGACAGCTATTCCTCTTTCTATTCCTGATGTTCTGGTGGGTCTCCAAACCGGGTTGGTGGATGTTGTTTATATCCCTCCTACCGGGGCCATCTCACTCCAGTGGTTTACTAAAATGAAGTACCTGACTAATGTTCCCCTCGCCTATGTGGCAGGCGCTATAGTCATCAGCAAAGATGTATTTAACCGTTTGCCGCCTGCCTATCAGGCTATTCTCCTTGAAAGCTCCCAGCGTCATTTGAGCCAGTTAAAGGCAACAACCCGAAATGAAAACAAGGAGGCAACCAGAATAATGGTGAAACAAGGGGTAAAAATCGTAACCCCTTCAAAGGACCAGATTGATGAGCTCAGAAAACTGTCTAATGATGCAATGGGCCGCATTAGCGGAAAAGCCTTTTCACGGACAACCGTGGATGATGTGACTTCTCAGTTGACAAATTACCGAAAGGGCTTGAAATGACGGTTCGATGGGAACAGATCGATGAAGCCATCGGTCGGGTGGAGCAGATTCTCCTTGTAATTCTGTTAAGCGCTCTGATTCTCGTCGCATTCTCTCAGATTATACTTCGAAATATTTTTTCCACAGGTATTGCCTGGGGAGATGCCCTTGTAAGGGTCCTTGTTTTATGGACAGGGTTTGTCGGGGCCACCATTGCAGTGCTGGAAGGCAAACACATTTGTATCGATGTCGTTACTCGATGGTTATCATCGAAGGGAAAGAAGATTGTGGCGATTATCATCGATGCCTCTTCGTTTTTGATTTGTTGCTTTCTTACCTATGCCGCATTGAAATTCATTCATAATGAGTTTCAGATGAAGAGCGTAGCTTTTCTTGGCATTCCGTCCTGGGCCTCAGAAATTATTCTTCCTCTTACTTTCGGTCTGATGGCCTTCCGATATTTTTTTTATTTCCTTAAGAGTGTCCATATGATCATCCAAAAGGAAAGAGAAGAATGATCCTCTTTTTAGTTGTCCTTGCCCTTTTCATTTTGATGTTGCTCGGCGTTCCTCTTTTTATCGTTATTTCCGGCCTGACACTCTGTCTGCTGTTTTCCGGTCAGATTGACTCCTCGGCCATAATCATTGAAATGTATCGAATGGCGACAACCCCGATCCTTGTTGCGATCCCCCTCTTCACCTTTGCCGGATATCTTCTTTCCGAGAGCGGTGCGCCAAAGAGATTGATCAGACTTTCCAACGCAATATTAGGTTGGCTGCCTGGCGGAGTATCGATGATCGCGCTTTTAACCTGTGCTGTTTTTACCGCTCTCACAGGCGCAACAGGCCTAACTATCATTGCCATGGGAGGCATTCTCTTACCTGCCATGTTAAAAGGAAAATACCCGGAATCATTCTCTCTCGGACTCTTAACTACATCAGGTACATTGGGTCTTCTCTTTCCCCCAAGTCTCCCTTTGATCATTTATGCCATTGTGGCAAAGGTAAGAATTGATGAACTGTTTCTGGGCGGCATTTTGCCTGGAATACTCCTGATCCTGCTCCTTGCTGTGTTTTGTTTCAACAAGGCGATTGCAGTCAAGGTTCCGCGCACCGGTTTTAATGTACCGGAGGTTTTCAGGGCAGTGAAGGATTCAATCTGGGAACTCCCGCTCCCTATTGTGGTACTGGGAGGCATCTATGGCGGATACTTTGTGGTAAGTGAAGCAGCCGCTATTACCGCGACCTATGTGCTTGTGGTGGAGGTATTTATCTACAGGGATATTAAGTGGAGAGAGCTGCCGCAGATTATGAAAAAAAGCATGGTACTGGTAGGGGGGATTCTAATCATCTTGGGGGCAGCCCTCGGTCTGACAAATTATCTAATCGATGCAGAACTCCCCATGATGACATTGGATTTTCTAAAGGCCCATATTACCAGCCCCTTCCTTTTTCTTATCATGCTCAACTTCTTCCTTTTAGCGGTCGGATGCATTATGGGCATGTTCCCCGCGCTGACTGTTGTGGTTCCTCTTATTACCCCTGTTGCCCAGGCCTATGGGATTCATCCTGTTCACCTTGGAATCATCTTCCTTGCTAATTTGGAGATCGGAGCATCCATACCCCCCCTGGGGATAAACCTCTTCATCTCCAGTATCCGTTTCAACAAACCAATATTAAGCCTTTACTTTGCTTCGCTTCCATTCATCGGCATCCTCCTTATCGGGCTTGCGATCATCACCTATCTTCCCTGGTTGAGCCTTGCCTTCTTAAAATAAAACCGACTGATACAAATCAGGATTCATTGATAGCACACAGAGAGCACCCGGGCAACGAGAAGGAATTGACCCTCCCTGCGGGAGGACAGCCCGACACCGATGCTTATCCTAATGGAAAATATGGGATTATTACATCTTTAAATCATCTTCCTCTATTTCAGGGATGAAATCATCATCACGTACAGCCGGAGGGCCTTCTTCTGACTTCCATTTTCCGCCGCCCCCTTCAGTTTGAGCGCCGCCCCCGATCATCTTCATATTTGAGGCAATTATTTCATACATCTTTCTTTTTAATCCGTCTTTCCCTTCAAATTCACGTGACTGGATTCTACCCTCTATATAAACAAGTTTACCTTTTTTTAGATATTCTGCGGAAATCTCGCCGAGTTTTCTCCAGGCCACTACCCTGTGCCACTCCGTCCTTTCCTGTTTATTGCCGCCCTTGTCCTTCCAGACTTCCGAGGTCGCCACATTAAATGTTGCAACAGGTGATCCATCAGCGGTATACCGCAGTTCCGGGTCTCCACCGAGCCTTCCGATAAGTATTACTTTATTTACACTTGACATGTTTCCCCCTGTTTCACATTTTTAAAAACATTTGCAAATACTATGTGAAGTTGCGCTGATAGCTTAAAAGCAATAACAACTGCAACATTCTTACTGTTTAAATTTGTATAGTTAAACTTATAGTATTAACAGTAAAATGTCAATGGACACGGAAAAAATCGGCTATTGTGTTTAAAAGAAGCGTGACGCTTAAAATGATCAGGAGAGCTGTGCTTATATATGAGATAATATTTGTCCATAATGAGTTTTTGAATTCACCCATAAGATCTTTATTGTTGATGAGCCGGAGCATAAATACTAAAACCACCGGAAGAAGAAGACAGTTTATGATCTGAGAAAACCACATCACTTTAATAAGGGGAAGATTCGGCAACAGTATAAATGAAGCGCCCAGTATTACAATTATTGTAAATATGGACATAAACTGGGGGGCTTCCTTAAAGCTTTTTCCTATGCCTGCTTCCCAGCCAAAGGCCTCACAAATATAATAAGTTGTGGCAAGCGGGAGAATACATGCCGAAAACAGCGAAGCATTAGCAAGGCCGACAGCAAAAAGGATATAGGCATATTTTCCTGCCAGGGGCTTTAATGATAGCGCCGCGTTTTCTGCCGAATCTATCTTGATGCCTGCGGGAAACAATGTGGCACCGCAGGCTACTATAATAAAATACGCAATGACTCCCATCATAATAGAACCGAAAATTACGTCAAATCTTGATGCCCAGAGGTACTTTTCACTAAGACCTTTTTCTACGACGTTTGATTGGAGATAAAATTGCTGCCATGGAGTAATAGATGTGCCTATAATACTGACTACGATAATCAGGTAATCCATGTTCCATTGTATGGAAGGCGTTACCGTCTTGACCATTACCTCTTTCCAGTCGGGTTTTGCAGAGAATGCAGAAAAAATATAGGTAAGATATATTAAACAGACAAAAAGAAATATTTTTTCAAATATGCTGTAATTCCACCTTCGGACTAAAAACCATACAAAAACAGCCCCCAGAGGCACGGAAATGTATTTGGATACATTAAAAAGTTCCATGCTCGCCGCCCATCCTGAAAATTCAGCCATAGTGTTGCCGAGGTTTGTGAAAAAGAGGCATACCATAACCCAGAAGGCGGTTCTTATTCCATATTTCTCACGTATAAGATCGGCAAGACCCTTACCTGTGACTACTCCCATCCGGGCAGACATTTCCTGGTATACTATAAGAAAAAAAACTATAGGGATCAGGGTCCACAGAAGGTTGTATCCGTAGTGCGCCCCGGCAATAGAATATATGGCAATACCGCCTGCATCGTTATCTATATTAGAGGTAATTATTCCAGGGCCTATGAGTGAAAGCAATATTATGAGCCTTTTACGTGTGAACATGCCCACTGGTATACCACAGATATTTTGATGTTGCAATTCAAAGTGTTAAAAAACCCTGTTATTGTAAATCAATAAAAATGAAAAACCTTGACATGAAATTATCTTCGTGCTAAAGATTACACAATATGGAAAAAGCAGCCGCAAAAAATATATGGGTATGGTGGTGGCAGGTGACGTAGGTGTGAAACCGTAATAACCGGCCACGGGCGGATTCACACCGTCCGTGGCTTTTTTGTTATAAAAGGCCATGGGATTGATTAAGACCATGGCCTTTTTATTTACTAAAAAAAGGAGGAGCACATGAACAGGAAAATTATTTTAAGTGAACAGGATATGCCAAGGGCATGGTATAACATTCAGGCTGATCTGCCTAACCCTCTCCCCCCGCCTTTAAATCCTGCGACAGGGGAACCAATTACGCCTGATATGCTTACACCCATCTTCCCCATGAACCTGATTGAACAGGAAGTAAGCGCTGAGAGGTGGATTGATATTCCCGATGAAGTAGTAGAAAAACTTCTTATGTGGCGGCCAACTCCCCTATACAGAGCATATGCCCTGGAGAAGTTTCTCAAAACTCCGGCTCACATATATTTCAAGAACGAGGGCGTAAGCCCTCCCGGCAGTCACAAGCCCAATACCGCTATTCCACAGGCATACTACAACAAGGTCTTCGGCACGAAGAGGCTTACAACAGAGACCGGTGCGGGACAATGGGGAAGCGCGCTTGCCTTTGCATGCAACCAGTTCGGCCTTGAATTGAAAGTTTACATGGTACGGGTGAGTTTCAACCAGAAACCTTACAGGAAAATCATGATGGAGACATGGGGCGCCAAATGTGTGCCAAGCCCAAGCCCTGATACAAATGCCGGCCGGAAGTATTTGGAAGGAAATGAAAACCACCCGGGCAGCCTTGGCATTGCTATAAGCGAGGCCATAGAAGATGCGGTGACCACAGAGAACTCAAAATATTCTCTCGGCAGTGTTTTGAACCATGTAATGATGCACCAGACAATCATAGGCCTTGAGGCGCAGAAACAGCTTGCCATGGCCGGGGAGTATCCCGATGTTGTGATCGGCTGCGCAGGCGGGGGCAGCAATTTTGCCGGTGTCTCATTCCCCTTTGTAAGGGATAAGATTCATGGTAAAGAAGTAAAGATTATTGCATCAGAGCCGGTTTCGTGCCCGACTATGACAAAAGGCCCCTATGTATATGATTTTGGCGATGCTGCCCAGACAACGCCGCTTCTGCCTATGTATTCAATCGGCCATGATTTTGTCCCTGCTCCGATTCATGCCGGGGGCCTGCGATATCATGGAATGGCTCCGCTTGTCAGCCGGCTGGTCATGGACAGACTCATAGAGGCAAGGGCATATTCTCAACTGGAAACCTTTGCCGCAGGTCTCACGTTTGCCAGGACAGAAGGCTTTATCCCTGCACCGGAGACAAACCATGCCATAGCATGTGTGATTGATGAGGCAAAAAAGGCTAAAGAAGAAGGAAAAGAAAAGGTAATACTGATGAACTGGAGTGGTCATGGCATTATTGACCTCGCATCATACGATGCATATCTGTCCGGGAAGCTTGAGGACTATGCGTTGCCGGATGAAGAGATCGCGAAGCTGGTCAAAGAATTGGAGAAGTATCCTAAACCGGTATAGGGAAACAGATGACAGAGAGCTGCAAGCAAAAATTGTCTGCTCGCAGCTCTCTGTCATAATCTATGAGATATGAGCGATTAACCCGGAGGGTAATTATGGAAATTTACTGTACACAACTTGGCATGGTCATTGATATCAATTATTGTATATCCGTGAATGATGGGCTGCCATGCAGAAATACCATCGGGTGCTGGCAAGGCAGAATGGATATATATGCCTTTTTAAAGGAAAAATTTACAGAGGATGATCTGAAGAAAGTTTTCAGCAACCTGCCGAAATCAAAAATTGAGCGAATAATCGAATCTGCCGAAAAGGCATTTAGCTCTTGACAATTGAAAAATCTCCGTGCTATCAGATAACATAATGCTCGGTTTTCCTGATTTTTGGATATTTGCAGGATATTTGCTTACCATATTGGCCGCAATATTTTGTATTGTTTACGGCATCATCAACTGGCATAGGGGAGTGGAAGAGAAGGACGGCGACTACAGGGAAGAGATCCGGTGGGAAAAAGAGGAAATCGAATTGATCGAAAAGCTTCCATAACAGTATGTTTTATCTTATCACATTCATCGTTATCTACCTTGTAATAACAATTTATCTGAGTTATCTCGGATACAAGCGGACCACAACCGTTTCCGACTACATGCTTGCCGGAAGGCAGGTTCATCCTGTTTTGATGGCGCTAAGCTATGGTTCCACCTATATCAGCACATCGGCAATCATCGGCTTTGGAGGCATCAGCGCCCTTTATGGTTTCAGCCTCTCATGGCTGGCATTTCTTAATATTATGATGGGGGTATGGGTTGCCTTTGTTGTTTTCGGAAAAAGGACGCGGAAAATGGGTAAAGCCCTTGACGCGCATACCTTTCCGGAGCTTCTGGGGAGAAGATACAATTCAAGATTCATCCAGGGTTTCTCGGGACTCGTCATTCTTATCTTTATGCCTGTATATTCAGCGGCTATCCTGATAGGCATCGCACGGTTCATCGAAGTATATATAAATATCCCCTTTTCTACTGCCCTTCTCGCATTTCTTCTGATTAATGCCTGTTACGTTATATGGGGTGGTCTCAAAGGCGTTTTATATACCTCCGCATTTCAGGGCATTATCATTATAGCTGTCATGCTTGCAATGGGTATTTCAACATACGCCTTTTCCGGAGGTATTATAGATGCCCACAAAGCACTCACAGACCTTACACTTCTCGTCCCGCCGCACTTAACGGAAATGGGCCACAGAGGATTCACCTCAATGCCCGTGACCGGATCATCCCTCTGGTGGTTTATTATTACAACAATGGTCATGGGAGTGGGCATCGGGGTAATAGGGCAGCCTCAGCTTAACGTAAGGTTTATGACGCTCAAATCCGACAGGGAGCTGAACAGGTCTATTCCCTTTACCGCCATTTTTATCCTCCTGACAAGCGGAATAGCCTTTGCAGTCGGGGCGCTTACAAATGTTGTTTTTTATAACAAGTATTTAGAACTTTCCATACAGGCTGTTCAGGGTAATATTGATAAAATCATGCCTCTTTATATTGACCGGTTCTATCCACAGTGGTTCGTTGCCGTATTTCTTGTTGGACTAATGGCAGTGGCAATGAGCGCCAACAGCAGCCTTTTTCATACGCTCGGAACATCTTTAAGCAGGGATATATTTGAGCAGGCACTGCTCCGGGGTAAGTCTGTCATTGAAACCACCGTTGTAACAAGGATAGGCATTGTATTCAGCATTTTTGCAACCCTTATACTCGGGCTTGTGTTACCTGAGGGTGTTGTTGCCATTGCAACTGCATTTTTCTTCAGCCTCTGCGGTGCCACATTTATCCCGTCGTATCTGTTTGCACTTTACTGGAGAGGCGGAACAAAGATTGGTGCAAAGACGAGCATTTTGTGCGGTTTTTTTATCTCGCTTTTGTGGATGTTATTTATCCATGAAAATGAGTCAAAGGCGATAGGGTTATGCAAGCTTCTTTCGGGCAGAGATTCCTTGCTCGGCCATCCCTGGAACATGATAGACCCGCAGGTAATTGCATTGCCCATATCCTTTGTTGTGTTTGTAGTTGTTTCACTTATCACATCACCAATAGGGGAAGAAACAATACGAAAAGCCTTCAGGCACATTTGATGGTTTCGTAGAAAAGTCTAAAATCACGCTTCGCAGTTTTTGCCTGAAGCGCAAATATCTTCCCGAGATTATCAGATGTAATATTTTATACAAAGTTGTATATTTATTTTGGTAATAAATATTTGTACACAGGCAGCTAACGAATGAAAGACAAGAATAAAACAAAAGCACAACTCATCAATGAGCTTGCCGCAATGCGCCAGAAAATTGCCGAACTGGAAAACTCTGAAACTGAGCTAAAGCAAGAAAAAGAGATACCCTGGCATAGTGAAGAAAAATACCGTACTTTAGTAGAACATGCGAGTGATGCAATAATTATTACTGACTCCAAAGGAAATTTCCTTGAAGTAAACAAAAAAGCAGAGGAACTTCTGGGCTATACGAGGAAAGAATTAGCGGGCATGAATCCACGACATATTCACCCCAAGGAAGAGCTTAAAAGAATAATACATGATTTCTCGAGGATGGCAGCAGGAGAAATGCATTCCTGTTACGATACCAGGATATTAAGAAAAGATGGCAGGCTGGTACCTGTTGATATAACAGGAGCCCCCATTGAATATAACGGAAAAACTTTAGTCCAGGGGATTTTCAGGGACATCACCGCCTACAAGCTGGCCGAGGAAGAGCGGAGAGACGTTCAGGCTCGTTATCGCCTGATGTTTGATTATGCACCTTACGGTATTGTGATTATTGACCCTGCTACAGCGCGTTTCGTGGAATTCAACGAAAAGGCTCATCGACAGCTTGGTTATTCACATGAAGAGTTCGCAGGACTAAGCGTAACCGATATTGAAATTATTGAAAGTCCTGAAGAGACCATGAAACATATCGAGAATGTGGTACGTGAAGGCAGGGATGATTTTGATACAATGCATCGTACAAAACAGGGTGAAATCAGGAATATCCATGTAACAGCACAGATGACAAATATCTCCGGACATGTGTTGTATCATTGTGTCTGGCGAGACATCACTGAATACAAAAAGGCAGAAGAAAACCTGATCGAATCTGAAGAACGTTACCGTATTGCGATAGAGCACTCCAATGACGGGGTAGCCCTTGTCAGGGGAAGCCGGCATATATATGTCAATAAGAAGTTCCTGGAAATGTTTGGTTATGATAAAACGGATGATATTATCGGAAACCCTGTATTCTTTACGGTACACCCTGATGACAGAGAAATGGTTATGGAGTATAACCGAAAAAGACAAAAAGGAGAACCTGCTACATCGCGGTACGAATATAAAGCTATCAAAAAAGACGGGACAAAGATCTTTATTGAAGTATCTGCGACCATGACAATATATCGCGGAGAACCATGCTCGCTTGCCTATTTGAGGGACATCACTGAGCGGAAGCGAGTAGAGGAAGAACTTGTCGTAAGCAGAAATCGTTTGTCCAGGGCTGAGATCATTTCCCACTGTGGGAATTGGGAGTTCGATCTTGAGCTGCAAAGAGTGTTTGCGTCGGAAGGGGCTCGAAGAATATACGGACTCCAAGACCAGGAGTGGACGATTCCGGAGGTACAAAAGATACCTCTTTCCGAGTACAGAGGCATGCTTGATGATGCCCTCATGGGACTGATCAAAGAGAACCGCCCGTATAGTGTAGAGTTCAAAATACAACGTCCTGATACCGGGGAGATCATCGATATCTATTCCATTGCAGAATATGATCGCGATAGAAACGTAGTTTTCGGTGTCATCCAGGATATTACCGAGCGGAAAAGGCTGGAAGCACAACTCATGCATGCCCAGAAGATGGAAGCTATAGGTACCCTTGCAGGAGGCATTGCCCACGACTTCAACAACCTCCTCATGGGGATCCGCGGCTATGCTTCACTTATGCTGATGGAGTTCGATCCATCCCATCCCCATTATGAAAAGCTCACACGGATTGAAAGTCAGGTGCAAAGC
>JAPLKB010000044.1 GCA_026388275.1 Pseudomonadota bacterium | reverse complement strand
AGTCCTCCTTCCGTAACCATCTTCACCGCTTCCTCTCTGAACTCCTTTGTGTAAACTGCATTGGGAATTCTTTTCATTTTGACACCTCCATTGTCGTATTGTACATCAACTTTGGTGTCTACTAAAAACATCTTACGTCACTTTACAGAAAAGGTTGGGATACTCAGAAGTCATAACCCGTTTACCGCCTTTACCATTAGCACTATTCACTATATACTGTTCACTGTTCACTGCCTTTAAATTAATTGTAGATATTTAAGAACAATGTGTCAAGCCATTTCCTAGGGTTCTACAGGGCTGGCGGACGATAGCCACCCTACCCCTATCTAACAAATCAGTTGAGAATGTGTTTTATGAAAATTATTAGATTCACCAAAGTAAGCGGCTTCGCGGTTTCCCGGAAGTAAGAATTACCAAGAGAAAGGGAGGGCTATATTCTTTCAAATGTTATTTAATGTTTTAAGAAAATATTCCTTTATTTATGCGTTCAAGAGTGCCATCAAAAAGTTTATTATTTTTCGTCCACGCCCCCAGGCTATCGACGGAGCCATCCGGGCAGGAAATGGGTGAATAGGCCGAACACGCAAATTCTCTTTATCTGGGGTATCGCTGGTGTCAGTGGCCATGCTATATTCGTGATTCACGCTAATTCTTGATCCATCCTTGCTGTGACAACACGTCGGCCGCAAGCGCAATCTGGCGTCTGGAGAATTGTTTCTTTCTGTCGTTCCAGGCATAAACACGCGCCACCACCTCGTCCAGCGACTGAACAGTTTCAGTGCTAGCGATCCAGTGAATGGTGGACAACAACTCTAAGCCGAAAGGCGACTCGAATCCTTCTACTAAACAGCTAACCCTTTCGATGCGTTCCTGGATCTCAACTTTGCTTTTGAGAAATTCACTGGCATCTTCAATTGCGCCAGGCACCAACTGCAATTGCTTGGCTGGCGCGTCGCCACCATCAGCATAACCGAATACTAGATGCCCCTCGACAGCTTTCAGTTGATGACGCAAATTTACAGCATAGGGCCCGTAAGGGCCCTTAGTGAAGTTCAGTTGTAATGGCTCACCGGCCTGCTGCATAAAATACATTAGTTTATGCACCTCCAACAGTGTTATGAAGGGGTCTAACAGCCCGCAAAGATAACGGTGCATCAGCTTGACCAGCGCCGCTCGCCCTGATGTCATGTGGGGCACATCACTCGAACGATTGGCTCGTGTATCTGCTGACGTGTCGCTTGGCTCGAAAATAACAACTTTAAGGTCGCTGAATTCTCTGAGTGTTGCTTCGATGCGTGGGCGTACCTCAGACCAGCTCAACCCACCTAGTCCGCTGCCCAAGGGTGGAATAGCAATCGACCGGATTTTCCGCGACCGGATTACTTCCACCAGAGCGGCAAGACCGGCCTCTATGTCTTCGATCCGGCTTTTGCCATGCCAGTGACGTTTTGTCGGAAAATTGATAATGTAGCGCGGATTCATCAATTGGTCAGTCTCGTAAATGAACATGCGTCCTGGCCGCACCTCGTTGCGTTTACAGGCAGCGGCATAGGATTTGAAGTTCTCCGGGAAAGCGTTCTTGAACTGAAGCGCAATCCCACGTCCCATGATACCAACACAGTTCACGGTATTGACCAGTGCTTCAGCGGTTTCACTGAGTATGTTGCCTTTCTTGTATTCGATCATATGAAGTTCCCCTCTCTTCAATAATACCACTCAGGTTTAATTACCACAAGCGGTTTATACGGAGCAGCGTCCAAGGCGTTCGTGACATAACCTTGGATTTTTTGTGACAGTACGCCAATACGCGAGACTAATTCCCATGGAAATTGGTGTTCGATCAGAAATTCCGCCTGCTTGCCTTCCTTACAATTCCGCCAGTCAATCGCATGTACCGCATCCCACTGAATCTCGCCGAGTTGTGCGAGGTCACACCGATCTTCAAAATAGCGTGCACCAGCATTCGATAGCGTAAAGGCCCAGCGGAGGCCTCGCGCTTTCGCCCAAGTAACCGTTCGCTGCAAGTCTGACTCCAGATGAATGATGGGTCCTTGTCCATCTCGATAACCCAGCTCCAAATCATTCGCTCGATAAATCATGTATAGCATAATAGACCGTGGACAGAAATAGAACGGCACACAGTCGCCTACATGCAGGTCCGGATGGCTGGTTAGGATTAATTCGTGGAGCCGTCGTTCTTTAATGCCGTTCATACCAATGGTAGTACCTGACGTGGAGCGGCGTGCGACCTCTGCGTCACACCACAGGCCACCGTCTGCGATAATCGAGGGCAGCTTATCGACGTGGACAATATGATAGATCTTTGGCTCGGTGGGTATCGGCATGGTCAATTTCTTTTTTCTCCCATTATTGGGCGGTCAGCGACGCTCATTCAATTATCACTTTCCTCGCTTTAACGATAGGCCACCATCTTGCTATTCCAAAGTTTTCTTTGCCCCACGTCACTATAGGGGTATGGCTTCTTTCAGACACACCGAACCCAAATGTATCCTCACCGCCACCCGCATAAAACTAATTGTGTCCCAATTCTTTTGATATTTCAAGCAAAAACTTCCTGGCAGTCCTGAATGAATGCCACTCGTAACAAAGTATGCCGTCAATCAATACTAGAGGCTTTAGAAGAGGGAGTTATGGCAGCCAAGCGATCGATAGGCACCCGTATGTTTCGTTAGACGAATACCTCTAAACCCTTTACGTTTCCCCCTCCCAACTGGGCCATGGTTTGCGCGGCAACAGTCAATCCTTCCTTGAGATAAATCCCATCAATACCTGGAACAGCGTAGGAATAGAAAAGAACATTGCGCGTATCATCCCTCACTTTTGTTTTTTCATCTGCTCCCTGGCAAAGTACGCAGATGATGTCCTTTTCGTCCCGTAGCACTATTTCTCCTTCTGTCATTATGAATTGGCGACCTCCCATTCCAACACTCGTCTCCCTTCCCTGGGCTACATCGAGCATGAGCCTGCCTTCGATCCGATCATAATCAGTGACCGCCACGAGGATACCTGCACACATCTCGGCCATGAAGTGGGCATCGACCATGAGGTTGTACCTCGGGAACCCGCTGTGAATAGTTCTCTTAAGATGCTGAGGTAGGGGGCACTCGAATCCGAAGCTCTGGAAAAACCTATCATAGACATCGATACGCTGAGAGATATGGGCAAGTGTTTCCCGCTTTCTCATTCTTCGCAGGAGATTTCGCTTGTATTGATCTAATCCTGTGCTGTCGATTAAGAGTCGGCAGTCTGAAATGAGTGTCAACCCAAACGCCACACCCGGGTACTTGACTTTATAGGCCGACGAGATTGAAAAGTCTATCCATGTTGCAATCTTCTTTTCTTCCATTTTAGACCTCGTAGTAAAAAACACTTCACGCAACTCTAACGCAAGGTCGCGAATACGTCTCCGACCATTTCCATTTGTAATATTGCACAATTAAGGGAATCTGTAAAGCGTGGACACAAGAAGCTATACGCGGCTGCCTTCTGCACCATAAGGTGCGAAGCCGCGTGGTTTTGAAAAAACAAGGATTATAGATTGGAAGAGAGTGTCCACTTTATTGGGGGAGGTACGCGATCCGCTAAATGGCATAGTTATCCTTTAAGTGAATTTGATGTCATCATTGTGTATGAAACCAGAAAAGAAAATAGCATCGTCTATCTTATAATAATTAACATGCCAAAAAATGTCGTTGCTGTCTAATCCGGTAATTCGATAATCAGTTTCCAATTTGGTTAAACCTTCTGGGATATTCCTCACAATCGAACTGTTCTTACTGGCTTTGCTATAAACTGGAATATTTGGTCGGCCAAGATCAATATTGTATAGTCTATCTTCGGGACTCTTAATTTGACTCTTTTTCTGGTGAATAGACAATATTATTTCAATAGCCGATGAAAGGACGTATTCAGCTCTATTGTTAATACCATCTTCGTCAAAACATTTAAATTTGTATTTAACAATCCAGTCACCGTCTTTATCGAAACGGAAAACAGGTGGAGTTAGACGCCACACATTCCAAAAAGTGTTTGTATCTACGCCGCTTTTTATTAAGTCCATTTCAAGAGTACTATGATCAAATACAATATAATCACAATGGTTATTGACCTTCTCTTCGATATACTCTGGATTTTTAGCCCAAAAAGGAGCTTTGGGTCCGTAAAGCATTAATCCCCAGTTGCCTTTACTAATACTTTTGTCTTTGAATTTTGAAATATCATAATCTTTTTCAATTTCTAAGTATAGAGCTTTACTGGAACAGATGAGGCACTCAGAATAATTTTTTTCGTTAAAGTAATTTTCAGCTTGTTTTAGTAATTCTTTAGCTTCACCATCCCTTAAGAGATCAATCAGGCTAAAAGTTGCAAACCTATTTCCAAAAACAGAAAGAGAAACCTCTTCGAAAAATTCGCCGACTACTACGGAGATTTGTTTAACCTCCTCTTGAGCGGGCTGTATCCCATAATGCTTAGAATTTACCCTGAGTTTATTAAGGCTATTGAGCCTGCTTCGAAAAGGGAGTTCTTTTGGCTCAATTTTTTTATTAATAAGATCAAAATATTTATCAAAAATTGTGTTTATCGGTATATCTGCACTCAAATATTCAGCCACAGATAGGAGAAATAACTCAACTGCATCTTGTAAAAGATTTACACCAACACTCAATTTGATACCTTGCTCTGTCCTTAAATTTTCTGTAGCAAGGGTATATAAATATTTTGATGATAATATTTTATTGATTGTACTACGTTCCATTGGAAAACCTTTTTGTATAAAGAAGAACAATATACCTTATGAAATGATTTTCCTGTATTTTTAATTGAATTTCAAGGTAAATGTTTTAAAATCCATTATAAATTATGTTTTGAAATCAAGTAGATGTAACAGTCAGTCCATGAACTCCGTTACAAGAAGCTCTACCCTTCAGGCAGAAACCGTGCAGTATCAACTTCGGGGAGTAACTTTAATGCCGAAGTGATTTTAATCTATTCAATCCATCTTACAAAGTTTTCCAGGCCCTCTCCGGGCGATTTGAAATTATTAATAGGGCTGTTTTGGTCAGGATAACCAAGGGCAACACCTATAACTACATTCTTGTTTTTATGAACATTATTAGATTCACCAAAGTAAGCGGCTTGGCGGAAGTAAGAATTACCAAGAGAAAGAGAAGAATATTTCTTCCCGATATTATTTAATGTTTTAAGAAAATATTCCTTTTTTTACGCGTTCAACAGTGCCATCAAAAAGTTTCTTATTTTTTAAAGAACGCCCCTTCTACGTTCCCTTGGTTATGCTGTTCTTTCAAAAATCTTGCTTTTTATTTGAGTTGAAAGTTTGACAAAAATGTGAGGGATAGAGATAATCCTCACCTGATTCATCAATAATCCTCACCTGATTGTGACGTTCAGCCTCCTTATCCGAGATATTTTCATACAGTTTCCGTATCTCCAAGGATGCTTCGTAACCTTCATTGTCTATGCAAAGCAAAAATTTGTGTTTCATAATCTTCTACTCCAAATATTTTTTAACTTTTATTTCCTTCCTTCCCTTACCGTGCCCTTCGTACCAATGTAACTCTGCAATTTTTACAGCGCCATCTGACAATCTAATCTTTGCAACTCCTTTACGTTTTCTCCATGTTGTTTTCCCATAGAAACGATTCAGCCTTCGCAGTTAACGAATACTGTAACCTGAAGCAATTGTTTCGATCCACAGAATATCGCCGATAATCTCAAAATGCATTGACATATAAAGATATTATAGCCTAACAAAAATTATTTTAATAGTGCATAACAATTAAAATATGATGCTTGTTTTTTCTGCTTTCTGATATGATATTCCCAGTTTACAAAAAAGGCAATTTAATAATTTATTAATATCATAGGATAATTAGAATAGTTACCATCCGGAAACCTCGGATGTGAAACTATCGGTTTCCGAGTCGGAAAGGAAGTTTTTTTCGTTCCGGCAAGGAACTCAAGGGATTGCGCGGAGATGTACAACATGCACGTCGCACAAACAAGACCGCAAATTGACGCTGCAGGGGCGGAAAAGGACCCTTTCCGGACGGAAACTAGAATAACTCATTTGTATGAAAGTCGCTTTTAGTCGGTAATATCAGGAAAAGCGACTTTCGTTGGCGAATTCATCTCCAAAGCTTCAACTCAATGAGCTATTCGATGACTGTTCCTTTGCCGGTCTTCTGATGCTCAAGCACGACATGTTCGGCGAATGCCAATCTCCCCTGGGAATTGGCCTGGAATCCACGCAAGTTGCACCAACCGGTAAATGTTTCCGGATCGATGTCTACGCGAACAGCGATATTGCCGGCATCCTTAATCTTTTCGCATTGCCTTGTGACAAGAGCTTTCCAGTCTTCAAAAGTGGCGGGCATATTTTCGGAATCAATAAAGATCGCAAGCGCCCTGCGGTAAGCAAACTCATCGTTGAACCAAACAACTCCTATAATATCGTTCATTCTGGCACTCCTTTCTGTTCCTTCTATTCTTGGCCGAACTTACTCATGCGCAGCGTTGTGGCGACCAGCCGGCCACCATGTTTGCTGGTCAAAATCAGGATAGCGAAATGCACGAATCCTGGCTTGTGTCGCCGGGGCGATCAGAAAATTCTGGAACGCTGTGGCACCGTCAGCGTTCACACCCGGTACTTTCTTAGAGTTGACCACAACAGCGACCATGATCCGCTGAAAAATAGGGTCCTGAACGACCAGGGGTTCAAGATCGAGAGGCCCCTGGCGTTTCAGTCGCAGGAACGGCGGCAACCCCCAGAGCACATATGCGCCCTTACCAGCGGCATCCCGGGCAGCTCGTGATCCTTCCGATTTGAGATCGAGATACCAGCTTCCTTTTTCCTGGATACCAGCGCTTCTCCACAGGGTTTCCTCAAGGTATTTTGCGGCCGCACCATTGTTTGTCAGGAAATACGATTTGCTCTTTGCAATACGGCGAAATGCTTCTGCTGCATCGGTGAGGTTACGGATGCCTGCCGGGTCACTTGGCGGCCCAAGCAATACTATCTGGTTCGCAAAAACAGGATGCGGCCACAACCCCAGCCCCTCAGTTACAAACGATTTGGTACCCTCATGCCCGTAATGCGAGATCACCAGATCGGCCTTCCCTGCCCGAGCGACAGCGTAGGGATTATCGCCTGAATACACAATCTCTGCGCGCAGGCCTGTCTGTTTCTGAAAGTCAGGCAACAAAGGCCGGACCACATCATCCGGCACGACAACCAACGCGATGCGGACGGCGCCGCTTTCAGAGAAAGCCGGGGGACTAGGAAAAAACGCTACGGCAGTAATCACCAGGATTGCCGTCCACCACATCCATTTACTGTTATTCAATGTTCTCAAGGAACCCTCCATTATAACTTTTCGTATTTGTTAGTGTATGAAAATGATTACATGCCTGCTTTGCCACACAGTTCACTTAGATACTGAAACAGGCCTTGTTTTAGTAATGCACGTCGCCTCTGAAATAGCCTTGTTTTTAGAGGAGATAACCTTGATGCTATCTCCCACGTTTAACTCCCTGAGGCCGGCACACTCCTTTTTTCCATGACGTTGATAATGGAAATCAATGGGGCCTTCCTGAGTCTGGACGGTAAGAACATGTGCCGCCAATGATTTGGCTTTTATGATTCCCGTGTATTCGTAAGATTGTTGTTTAGTCTGGGGTTCCGCGCTTTTGACCTCAAAAGAGAAAGCAAATACAAACAGTATAGCTGCGATGGTAATGAAAAGTTGTTTTGCCCTGTCCATGATCCTTTCTCCTCTTACCCTTCTATTGCGGATTGTGGGTGCCAATACTCGCCATATCGTCTTCCTATGGAGCGGTAATGGCATTCTTGGGACCCAACGACAAGCTTATATTGATTATCATCTGTGCGACGGATTTTCAAGCAAAATGTCGCTGTGTCTTTGGGCCGGTTCAGCGAGTAGACTATGTGAACACCTTGAATGGTTCGTACGTTCTTAAATAAGTAAATATCTTCCTCCGGCAAAAGCAGGCGAGGCATACGCCAATTAACTTAATGTGAAGAGGGAGTCAGCCATTGATACTTTTTTTTAAATGAGGGAAGATATATATTAAAAAATATCTTATAATAGGAACAGGTTCCAAAGGGAAATCATACTATGGAAGAAAACCGACAAGGAAAAATATCCGATACCGAAATGACTGAAATAACTCAAAACAACAATAGTCTGCAAGAATGTCCCGCAGAATTGAAACAGCTTGAAACCGCTCTCAAGGAAAGCGAAACCAAATTCAGAAATATCGTTAACAACGCCATAGAAGGAATATTCCAGACAGATCATGAAGGTCGTTTCACACACGCCAACCCTTCCTTCGCCCTCATACACGGATACGCTTCCCCTGCTGAAATCAGAAATTTGATTTTCGCCAGGGATCTTTTTGTGGATCTATCGGACCATAAAAGACTGATAAACCTTCTTCGCACGTCCAGCTCCGTTCAAAGCTTTGAAGCCCGACTGAGAATAAAGAACGGAAACATACACTGGGTCTCCATGAACGTTATGGTATTTCGTGATGGAAACGGCAAAGCCCTTTCGTATGAAGGCACGATGCTCGACATCACGGAGCGCAAAAAGGCAGAGGAAGCGCTTTCAGAAAGCGAAGAGAGGGGCAGGGTCGTCCTCGAAAATTCCAACGACGGTATTTCGATGCTCCAGGGCGATATATGCCGATACGCGAACAAACAATATATTAAAATGTTCGAGTTTGACAGCTTCGAAGAGGTCGTCGGAAAATCAATAAAATCTACTATCCATCCCGATAATGTTGAGATGGTAACGGACATCATAAACAGGCGGCAGCGGGGTGAGCCGGTGCCGTCACGATATGAATTCAAGGGGATTACGAAAAAAGGAAACACACTCTATGTAGAAGTATCAGCCGCCAATATCACATTTAGGGGCAGGCCCTTCAATCTTATCTACCTCAGAGACATTACGGAAAGAAAACGTGCCGAAGAATCGCTCATGCAGTCTCACAAAGAACTGGAGCGGCTGAACAAGGCAAAAACCAAGGCAGTGAATCATATCTCCCATGAACTAAGAACGCCTATCTCGGTTATTCAGGGAAATGTCAAACTCCTGAAACGAAAGTTCGAAGATGCATTGACCCCTGCCCTCGAGAACATTATCAACGCTCTGGAGAGAAATACGGAACGTCTTGTTGAGATATCACATGAGACTAATGAGATATTCAGGGTATCTCAGGAAGTTGAGGCAGGAATGGTCCTCAACGATATTGACCGTCTTCTGGAGAGGATGGAGGATCTTTCGGAAATACCGGAAGAGATACGTCTGCACTGGGAAGCCCTCAAACAATGGACAAACAGATACCTTGGCGGCAGTCCCGGATTATCTCAGTCCATAGACCTTCATACATTTATTGTTTCCATGCTGGAAAAGATAAAACGGACTGTTGAGCACCGCAATCTGCAATTTAAAGTAGAAGGAGATGTCGGCCTTTATATTTTCATGGACCCTTTTATCCTCAGGGGGGTTGTTGAAGGTCTCATCAAAAATGCCGTGGAGAATACCCCGGATGGCGGAATCATTGAAATAATATCGTACCAGAGAGATACCGGAATTTTTCTTCAAATATCTGATCGTGGTATTGGCATCACTGAGGAAAATCAGGGCTCACTCATGGACGGCCTCTTCCACACAGAGGAAACCGATTACTATACAACAAAAAAACCTTTTGAATTCGGGGCTGGCGGGAAAGGCCTTGAACTTCTCCGAATTAAACACTACGCCGAGCGTTACGGGTTTGACATTTCGCTCAGGAGCACGCGATGTATATACATACCTACCGATAGAGATGTCTGCCCAGGGAATATTGCCAGGTGCAGCCATTGTAAGACTGTCGATGATTGTATAGAATCAGGCGGAACAACATTTACCGTAACGTTTCCTGTCGGGAACAATACCGGCGTTATCGATGAAAGAAAATAAGTTCAGTCTTTTTCCTGAGGGATCTCTCTACTCGCACTCCTCAACATACTGGAAATCTATCCCTCTGTTTCTTTCCGCGGAAAGGACGGAGTTATTTAATTCCCTAAAGAATGTCTCCACTAAAATAATATATATAAATCAGGTTGCACGGATGTTTTTATAATATTCCGGTGGCATTATAGCGGGAGGCGGTTAAAGTTTGCTGCTCAAATTAAAAGGAGATGCATTTGCATCTCCTTCTTTATTATCACACTTTAAATTTTTGTTATTTGCTTTGTGTGTTCTACCTCCCTCCTTCAGGCCTTCCTTGAGGCTGAGCGGGCTGCGGTGGATGCTCTTGAGGCTGCTGATCTTGAGGTGGTTTCTTGGGATCATTGACCTGAGGCGGCTGATCTTGAGGTGGCTGGACCTGAGGTGTTCCCTGAGGTTGCTGACCTTGAGGTGGCTTCTTAGGATCATGGACCTGAGGCGGCTGATCTTGTAATGGCTGACCCTGATGCCTTTTTTGATACTGTTCTTCTCTTTGACGTCTCAGTTCCTGCCTTTGTTGTTGGGGTCGAGGCTGATAGTTCTCTACTCCCCAGCGTTTTTTGCTTTCCCAATAACGATTATCTTGCCAGCTTTTCCAATTCTGCTGAAGTTCCAGGTTAGGAATCCGTTCATAATTCCACCGATGT
>JAPLKB010000043.1 GCA_026388275.1 Pseudomonadota bacterium | reverse complement strand
TTGACCGACCTGACCACCCACACAACCTACCTTTTAAGAAACCTATCAAATTGTATTCCCTTTGTCTATTGGTGTCTTGTATAATAGTACGAGGTCTTGTTATTTGCACCAATGATGTTATTCATAAAACCAACGTTTCTTCCCATAATTCACGATCACAGACAAAATGCCATATACTTGCTTTGTAGGTGTTATAAATAACCATATCAGTAATGATGGAAAGATACCATTTCTATTGATAATCCTTGCCTTTCAAGGAACAGCAAAGCCGCTTGTATGCATTAATCCTCACACCTGCGGAACAGGCTTTTTATCTGTTTGTTTCATTGATACAATCTCCGGGGCTGTTTCAACCTGCTTTTCCATGAAAGAGACTAAAACCCTCAGTTCATCAAGGAATGTCTGAATATCTGATTTTGCATACATCCCGGTCTTTTTCTCAAAGTATGATTTTGCATTTTGTAAGACAGCAACTTTCTTTTTAATTGGCATAGGTTTAGATGTTGATTTCGGTTTGGCCTTTTTGTATGCGGTAAGCATTTTCTCTAATTTAACATTGGTTACAGGCGTCTCCATTATTTCATCAAATATGGTAAAAAAATCAGGACTTCCAAGGTTAGCAGCAAATAAATACCCCTGGGAAACAGGGAGAATTCCACTTGAAATTACGTCCTGAATTTTGGGAACCAACTTTAGAAGTGAGATTACGTTAAGCACCGTCCTTGTTGACTTCCTGACGATTTTAACAATTTCCGAAACTGTTTCGGAAAACTCCTTTGATACATAATTAGGCTTTAGATCATAATTCACCAACTCCTTCATTACACTATCCAAATTATAATTCTTATCAGGATGTCTTACCTGGATAAGTGCAAGTATTCCTTTAGCCTGATCGATTGGATTCAAGTCTTCTCTCTGGAGATTTTCCGTCAATTGTAATACAAGGATTTCATCCTTTTGTGTGACTGTATTGACATTCCTTACCGGGATAGTTTCAAACCCCAGTTTTTGTGCTGCAAGATAGCGTCTTTCTCCAAAGATGAGGAGGTACTTATTATCACCCTTTGGAGTTACAAGTATAGGTTCTAATACACCTTTGTCTTTGATAGATGACATGAGTGCTTTAAAGGACTCACTTTCTGTGTCGATCTTTGAACGAATCTGTTCTTCCACTATAATACTTCCAAGAGGCAGGTACAGAAATTCCGGGCTTTCCACTGCTTTCTTTGTTGCCATAATTACCCCCTTATTTGAAATTCAGTGAATAGTGAATAGCACACACACCCTTTATTGGGGTGATTTATCAAGGAGTAACTTTACAGAAAAGGTTGAGATACTCAGAAGTCATAACCCGTTTACCGCCTTAACCGCTATTCACTATTCACTATGTCCCGCATTAAGCGGGATTAAACCGTACACTGTTTTTTATGATTTAACTTAAGATGATATTGACTAAGATGCCCGTAAAAATGTGTATATGTTGATACACTATTTCAAATATTATTTTCAAGAATATTTTTACAAAAAAATACAAAATATTCACAAACTTTTATCCGGTTTTTCTTTGCGAACTCTGTGATCTATCATTTTATCAGTTTAATACCAATTCGGATTCATTGATTGCACCCAGAGGGTACCCGGGCGACGACGAGCCGACGCAAACTTTAGCTCACGCAGTGAGCGAGAAGGGGAGGCCGTGGCACCCGCTTCGCGGGTCGTACTTTACTTGTGGAGGGGGCGACCGGGTACCCGCTTGCGGGGTGTCCCGGAAATGGCGGAGTGTGAGGAAGAGACAACAAAAATGGGCAAATGAAGGCAACATCGTATCAAGCGTAAGCAGGTGAAAGATAAGAAGAATTCTCTCCTCCCATCACTGAGGGCTATACTGGACGGGTCTTACTCGAGCATATATTTCTTTGCCTTGGATATCAGGTTGATCCTTGATATGCCAAGAATCTGCGCTGCTTTTGTCTTGTTTCCGCCGGTGTACTGGAGTATCTTCCTGATATGTTCCTTTTCGACGTCGATCAGAGCTTTCAATTGTATCTCCCCTAATCCTTCGTCCATTATAGGTATGCTTTCGAGAAAATAATTGGGAAGAGATTTCTTTCTTAATTCGTCCGTAGATTCAACAATAACGCCACTATTGATAATGTTCATCAACTCCCGGATATTACCGGGATAGTCAAAATGAGACAGGAGCTTCATTGCCGTGTCTGATATCTTCTCTATTTTCTTATCATTAAGTTCAGAGAACTTTCTGAGAAAATGCATGCATAACAGAGGAATATCTCCTTTTCTTTCCCTGAGGGGAGGGAGATAGACTGAATTCATGTTCAGGCGATAGAACAGGTCTTTCCTGAAATTTCCTGTTTTAATTTCCTGATGCAAATTCTTGTTGGTGGCAGCAATAATCCGCACGTCAACTTTCAAATTCTTGGTGGAGCCCAGGCGAAAAAACTCCCCTTCCTGCAAGACCCTGAGGAGCTTCACCTGTATGGGCAAGGCCAGTTCGCCGATCTCATCAAGAAAAAGTGTGCCTTTGTCCGCCTCTTCCAGAAACCCTCTTTTCTGTGCTGTTGCCCCTGTGAAGGCGCCCTGGTTATGACCGAAAAACTCAGAAGCAAAGAGTTCATTGGCAAATGTACCTGCATTTACAGCAACAAAGTTTTCCTTATTCCGTTTGCTGATTTTGTGTATGGCCTTTGCAATAAGTTCTTTTCCCGTGCCGCTCTCGCCCCATACAAGTATACTGTTGTCCGTCTGGGCCATTTTTTCAATGACAGAGAAAACGTTGTGCATTTTCTCATTCTGGGTAATGATATCTTTAAAGGCATCTGCAAATTTCAGATCAGGGGATACGCGGACCTCTTGTTCAATAATTTTCTGGTTTTCCCTGTTTTCCAGGGCGGTGTTCAGCAAATCTAACAGATGTTCCGTATCAACAGGCTTGGTTAAATACTCAATAGCACCAAGTTTCATTGCCGAAACAGCAAGGGCTACATCCTCCACGCCGGTAAGGACAATGGTCTCCACATCGACATTGTTTTCCTGGATATGTCTCAATATGTCCAAACCGGTGACTTCGGGCATATCCATATCCAGCAACAGGATGTCGTACTGGTTCGCAGCAAGCTCAGCGTATGCTTTCGTGCTGTCGCTAAGCGTCTTTATGTCAAATATGCCTGCCTGGAGCAGAAAAATGTTGAGATAGTTCAGTACAGCCCGATCATCATCTATGACAAGAATCTTGTTCATTTGCCCTCCTCGGGGCTTCTTGGAAGATAAATGCAAAAGGTGGTGCCAATACCCTCTTTGCTCTCCACATCAATTCTCCCTTGATGCTCTTTGATGATGCCGTAGGCTATGGATAGACCGAGGCCTGTACCTCCGCTCGTACCTCCCTGGTGTCTCTTAGTGGTAAAAAATGGATCAAAGATCTGTTTTACAGTAAGTTCGCTCATTCCCTTACCATTATCTTTTACCCTCAGCACTACCTCTTTTTCGTTGAAGCGGGTGAGAACGTGGATAGTGCCTCTCGGCTTCTCAATAGCCTGGGATGCATTAATGAGGATGTTCACAATCACCTGCTGTAATTTTTGGGAATTCCCTACCACAGTGGGCAATTCAGGATCCAGATCTATTTTAACATCAGCCGTTCTTCGAATCTGATTGTCCACCAACCTCAAGCACGCCTCTGTAATAGTATTAAGGCTAACAATCTCATTCAGAAATCCCTCATCGCGCTTCGCAAACTTCTTTAGCCCCTCCACGATGCCTTTAATACGGTTAGAACCCTGCACCATGTCGTCAATCAGTATGGGTATGTTTTCTTTGAAAATGTCATAGCTGAGGCGCGCAATCTTTAAATCAGGGTGGGATTGATAATAGGCGTTGAGGATGGGAAAAATATCATTCATGGCTTCCTGCATGATATGCAGATTTCCACGAATGAAGGTATTCGGGTTGTTTATCTCATGACCGATCCCGGAAACAAGCTGGCCCAGTGAAGCGAGTTTATCGGCCTGGAGTAACTGCTTTTCCATGTTTTTTTCTTTGGTAACAACACGCGAGATTTCGAGTGATCCCGTAACCTCGCAGTCACGCCCGAAAATAGGGTAGGCCTGGAGAAGGTAATACTCATCACCTACCACCTTTTCCTGGGTTACAGACGTTTTTTCCTCAAACACCCGTATTGCCAGGCATTCTTCACAGCGCTGATCCTGGCCAAAAACCTTTTTGTAACATTTACCTTTGCTGCCGATGGATTTCTGGTTTGACATAAGAATATTAAAATCTGCATCAAGGACGACAACCGTATCGGTAATTGTCTTAAACAGGGCTTGGAGCCTCGTTTTGCTCTCCCTCAGCTTCTCAGTTAAGGTCATCAGTTCCTGATTCTTCTTTATGAGAAGGTTCTTCTGATTTTCGAGATCGACAGTCCTCTCAAGGACTTTTCTCTCCAGGTTCTCATTCTGTTCGATCAGTTTTCTCTCCAGCTCCTTTCGGATCCGGATATCCTTGTACACTGTTTCCACACACTTTTCGCCATCCATATCGATGAACAGGCATGAGGTTATGACAGGGATCGGATTTCCATGACGGTCCATGACAGCAAGGTCAAGTGCCTCAATCTTCCCATCTTCTTCAAGCTTCTGGAAGATTACGGTCCTGACCGCGGGATTTTCATATAGCCGGTCTCGCACGTAGTTGAGATGCACTGAGCCATCCTCAGGATAGTCGAGGAGATGGTAAAACTCCCGGTTGGCCTTTATGATATCGCCGTTCAGCCGCGAGATAATCAGGGGGACCGGTGCATCTTTGAAAAAGTCTTCATACCTTTTCTTCGAGTTTTGAAGTTCCCTTGTTTTCTCTTCCACCAGTTCTGTAAGGTTTCCCACATATTTTTGTTTCTCTTCAATAAGTTCCTGAAGTTCGTCTACATATTTTTGTAATTTAGCATGGAGTTCCCGTCGCTCTAAATATTTAGAAATTTTACTGCTCACCTCTTCAACAAGCCTTTTTTCCTCTTTCAGAAATTGAGCATCTTCCTTATAGTGTACCTCCACGAACCCCCTGTTCTTCCCTGCTACGAGAATATCAGCGGCCAGCGACACTGCGGCCTCTTCTTTCGGGCCTGGCGATGCCGAGTATTCGGCTCCGTCAAGCCAGATCGCGGCAGAGGCAATCTCAGGGAACTGCAAACCCTGGACCAGATGGATAGCGGTCATTGTCATATTTTGTGCAAGATCACCGTCAGACCTTATCTCAGGGCCTATGTTGTATAAACATTCAAGTTCCTGAACCCTTTTCTTCAAATCACTCTCAACGTTTTGGAGATTCCGGTAAGGCTTCATGAAGTTCCTCTTTTTAGCTTCTTTATTTAAAACAATGTATTATACCATAACATGCGCTAAAATACATTTGCCGACACAGCCCACCGAATCCTCCTTTCACACTCTTTAGAAAGGGATAGGCGATTCGGTGGACATCGGAGGGGCATCTTTACTCTGCAAGCTTGCTCTTTATTTTCATGTTAAAGTAGTTTTCCGCAAACAGATATTGCTTTTTCTCAAGATTGACAGGGAGTGCTTCAATCGAGGCAGCGCTGAACTTCCCCTTGCCGTTTCCTGTCATAAACTTCTTCTCGAACAATATCTTTCCCCAGGATGTGCCGGGAGCTACATTTTGGTAGGCAGGGTTGGCCTCTTTAATCTGCTCTGTAATATCATCCACAGAACCGAAGGTTAGAGGAATATTCAATTTCTCGGCCAGTTTGCATATAATCTGCCAGTTCTCCATGCCGGTTTTCGGTTCAAAGACCTTGGTAAACTTCTGCACCATCCTGTCGCACGCTGTATATGAACCGGACGTCTCAACAGGCACTGATGCCGGAAGCACCACATCTGCCTCCATTGCTGTTGCGGTAATGAAATTATCGACAACAAGCAGGAATTCGGCGTTGCCTGTGAATCTGAGATTGGATGGTTCGTTCAGGGGGTCTTCCCCAAATATAATAAGCGCCTTTATTTTGTCGTTTTCCATGTCTGCTTTAATGTCCACAGGTTTGAAGACGGACTTCAGGTCCATACCCCATTTGGTGCCGAGCTTCTTGATGCGGGCAGTGTCCCGGAAGTGGATATTCCCAGGCAGATATTGTGTGTCAACGCCCATATCAAGAAGGCCCTGAGAGTTTGCATAATCTCTCAGAATGACAATACCATTTCCAGGCTTTCCGATTCTTCCGGTAAGCATCATAAGGTTCCCGATTGCTTTCAGATCGTCACGGGATTTTTCCCACAAAGAGTCGATGTTGTACATGACAATTACATTATTATCCGGTGATGCCAGCAGGTTGCACAATTGCACAATCTTCTCATCTTCCACTCCAGTGGTTTCTGAAACTTCACCCATATCGAGGTTGGAAACCGACGTCTTGAGTTCTTCGAATCCCTCTGTACGGCTTTCAATAAAATCAATATCTCCCAGCCCTCTTTCAATAAGTGCCTTGCAGATCATGTTTATCAGCGCGGTGTTTGTTCCACGCTTTGAATTAATCCACAAATCAGCGAACTTGTTCAGCGCCGTTTCAGAGGAATTTACGGTCACCAGATATGAGCCTCTCTTTTGTGCACTTTTGGCTTTCAGCTCTGCAAGAAGGTTTTCTTCTGATATATCCGCATTGATAACCAGAACAACATTGGCCTTGTGTAAATCGTCCATAGTAGTTGTAGAGACGGTTGCCCCGAACATATCGTCAAGGCTGTCCTGTTCTACACCGTTTAACAGGTTGGTGAAACTTCCAATGTTATTCGTTTTAAGTCCTGCACGGACAAACTTCTGGAGCAGATAAAGCTCTTCATTGGTCATCCTCGGAGACCCGAAAACAGCAACCGACTCAGGACCGTAAGTCTTGATAATAGCATTCAGCCTCTGTGCTGCATAGTCGATAGCTTCGTCCCAGGTGGCATTCCGGTGTCCGCCCTTCTTTTTTATAATAGGTGTGAGGAGCCGGTCTTTATCCATCATATATCTGTATCCGAACCGTCCCTTTGAGCACAGATACCCTTTATTGTGGGAAGTCTCGTCTACATTTGCAACTGTGAAGCAGTGATCATAGAATACCTTGTAGCTCAGGTTACAGCCTAAAGAGCAGAAGCTGCAGATAGATTCAACACTCCGCGAGTCCCAGGGGCCTGGTTTACGAAAAGGCAGTTTCTCTGTAATAGCCCCGGTAGGACAGGCAGCGATGCAGTTCCCGCAGGAGATGCAACTTGTTTGCAGAAGTCTTTTCTCCATCGATGGCTTGACCACAGATTTGAAGCCCCTGTACACAAATCCAAGGGCTGAGACTTTTACTATCTCGGAGCAGGTACGCACACAACGGCCGCAGGAAATACATTTGTTCGGATCAAGGGAGATAAACGGATGGGACTTATCGATCTTGAGCCTCCTCACGTCACCCAGGAACTTTGTCAGATCTACGCCGAAGTCTGTAGCATACTTTCTCAATGCACAATCGAAATATGCAGAGCAGCCGCATTCCAGACAACGGGAGGTCTCATTTAGCACCTGTTCCTCGGTAAAACCTGTCTCAACCTCTGCGAGGCTTTGAATCCGTTCCATAACAGGAAGCTCGGGCATTTTCTCTTTTTCTATTTTTGCCATAGGTAGAAATTCACTTTCAGCAATCTCACCAAAACTGTCTTTCTTGCTTAAAAATTCTTTTTGTCTTGGTTTCGTCTTGCCGGTCTGTAGAAAATCATCTATCGATTCAGCTGCCATCCTTCCGTGAGCAATGGCATCAATCGCCACTGCAGGACCTGTAATGGCATCGCCTCCTGCAAATACACCCGGAATGGATGTTTCAAAACTTTCCTTACCGGCCACAATTGCATTCTGTCTTGTAGCTTTAAGCCCGCCGTCAGCAGTCATGGACCCGAGATCTATATCCTGGCCGATAGCAGAAATTACGAAGTCGCACTTCAGATCATATTCGGAACCTTTCATAGGAACAGGGCTTCTCCTACCTGAGGCATCGGGTTCGCCAAGCTCCATACGGATACAGGTTAAGGCATCCAGGCGACCGTCCTTTGTAACAATACCTGTAGGCGCAGAGAGAATAATCAATTCCACTCCCTCTTCCAGGGCAGCATCTATTTCCATATCGTGGGCAGGCATTTCCTTCTGAGTTCTCCTGTAAACAAGGGTAACTTTGTCGGCACCCATTCTAAGTGCAGTACGGGCAGCGTCTATCGCAGTATTCCCTCCGCCTATGACTGCAACCTTGCCATAAAGTTTGGGCGGGTTGTCGGCCTGCATCTGATAGAGGAAATCGGCGCCTTTGATTACGCCAACCGTATCCTCTTCGCCTTCAACACCCATTTTTTTTGCTTTCTGGGCGCCAATGGCAACAAAAACAGCATCAAAACCCATCTTCTTGAGAGAGTCGAAGTTAATCCCATTCCCGAAGACCGCATTGGTTTTGACTTCAACACCCAGGTTCGTAATCCACTGAATTTCCCTGTCAAGCATCTTCTTGGGCAGGCGATATTCCGGAATCCCATAGCGGAGCATACCGCCCAGGTGTTGTGATCTTTCAAAGATCGTCGGGGAGTACCCCTTTAGGGTAAGAAAGTAGGCGCAGGTAAGACCGGCAGGCCCACCGCCTATAATGGCAACCTTTTTTCCATTTCTCGGAGGAACTTCAGGGTTCCAGGGGTCCTCGATATCGATATCGGCAGCATAACGTTTCAGGTAATCTATTCCCACCCGGTCATCGACTCTGTTCCGGCGGCAGGCAGCCTCACACTCCCTCACGCAGACCCGCCCGCAGACAAGGGGCAGAGGATTCTTCTCCTTTATCAGTTTCACTGCCTCTTTGTATTTACCTAAAGCCATAAGGGCAATATAGCCCTGTATGTCGACACCTGCCGGACATGTCTGAGTACATGGTCCCAGGCAATCGGCATAGTGATTTGAGAGCAGGAGTTCAAGCGCTGTTTTTCTTGATTCCCTGATTCTGTCATTATTCGTATAGACGGCCATTCCGTTCGAAACCGGACTCGAACAGGATGGAACTAGTTTCTCAAGCCCTTTTACTTCCACCACACAGAGGTAACAGGAACCGTAAGGGGGAAGTTTGGGATCGTAGCAGAGAGTCGGGATGTCGTCGATCTTGTGCTCCCGGACAACCTCGAGGATCATCTGACCCGGATTGGCCGTATATTCTTTGTCGTTTATTGTGATATTTAGTTTTTGAGTCATACTTGATTCTCCATTATTTAGTTTTTCACAACGGCTTTAAACTTGCAGGTTTCAAAGCACTTACCACATTTTACACAGAGCGCGATGTTTATCTCATGAGGTTTCTTCTTCTCCCCGCTTATAGCTTCTGCGGGACAGGCCTTTACGCAGAGGGTGCAACCCTTGCATGTATCTGCCTTTATTGAGTACGTAATCAGGGCAGGGCAACTGTGGGCAGGGCATTTTTTGTCGCGGATATGGGCAATGTATTCCTCATGGAAATATTTCAAGGTTGTCAACACGGGATTGGGGGCTGTCTGCCCGAGACCACAAATAGTGTTATTCCTGATCTGATACGCGAGGTGCTGGAGAAGATCAATGTCGCCTTCCTGCCCATTCCCGTCAGTAATCCTTTCCAGGATTTCAAGCATCCGTTTTGTGCCTATGCGGCAAAAGGTGCACTTTCCACAGGATTCGTCCTGTGTGAACCGGAGGAAGAACTTGGCCATATCCACCATGCATGTAGTTTCGTCCATGACCACAAGACCGCCGGATCCCATAATGGCCCCTGTC